>JAZSFV010000198.1:0-2901 GCA_045532395.1 Acutalibacteraceae bacterium | reverse complement strand
AATTCGTAGTTTGTAAGGTTGATTGAAAGCTTATCGAAATTAACTTCCTTGATTTCTTCCGTAACATTGGGAACAGTTCTTCTTAAAACTGCTTTGATACGTGCAACAACTTCTTTTGTTTCAAAGGGTTTTACAATATAGTCGTCAGCACCCAGTTCAAGACCGAGAACCTTATCGAAAGTTTCACCCTTTGCAGTGATCATAATAATAGGTTTGTTTGAAGATTTTCTGATTTCTCTGCAAACCTGCCAGCCGTCAAGGCCGGGGAGCATTATGTCAAGCAGAGTGATATCGGGCTGTTCTTCCTGGAAAGCAAGAATTGCAGTCTGTCCGTCGTTTGCAATAATTGTTGAATAACCCTCTTTTTCAAGATAAAGTCTTAAAAGTTCGCAGATGTTAATGTCATCATCAACTATAAGTATTTTTTCAGTAGCCATAAAATATCGCTCCTTTTTATTATTACAATTATATTATACCTTATTTTTACAAAATAGTATGTACTATTTTTAAACAAAAGTAAAAGGTTTTGTTGTTTTGTTCATAATTTTATATCAATTTTATATCATATGTCACATTTGCAACAAAGTTTATTAATCCGGCAGATTAATAAAAAATGTTAAATCCATATTCTTAATCTCCAGAATAAAGTATATACATATTTTAAATAAAAATCAAGTTTTTTGACCTTTCATAATAAAAACAAAAAATAAAAAATTTAAAAAACGAAGAAAAACAGAGTAAAACGGAGAAAACAAGAGATAATATGAAATATTGAATAGTCAAAAACGCTTTTTGACCTTTTTTGACCTTTGCAAAAACATAAAAATAGTCTATAATAATCAGTGTAAGGTCAAAGAAAGTCAAAGTCAAATTTAATTTTGGAAGTGATATATATGAATTTAAGTAATGCAATAGCGCAGATGATATTGGAAATGCTGGAGCGTGACGGATATACGGAAATTCAGCGAAATGAAATGGCTGAAACGCTTGGTTGTGTGCCAAGCCAGATAAACTACGTTATTTCTTCGCGGTTTACTCCCGAGCATGGTTATATAGTAGAAAGCCGCAGAGGTGGTGGCGGTTATATCCGCATAACACGAGCAAAATACGATAAAGGCACGGCTCTTATGCATGTTGTAAACGGTATCGGTCTGAAGCTTGACGATAAAACCTGCAGAGCACACCTTTACAATCTTAACTATCAGGATTTGCTTGATGAAAAAACTGCAAAGCTTATCCTTGCCGCAACTTCGGAAAACTGCCTTCGTGCAGCACCTATAGAAGCAAGAGACGAAATCAGAGCGGCAATTTTCAAAAAAATGATTTTAAGCTTAATGTGACAGGAGGAAATGGTTATGTTATGTCAGAATTGTAAAAAACATGAGGCAACAACTCATATTAAAAGCGTGGTAAACGGCGAATACACCCAGCTTCACCTTTGCTCAGACTGTGCAGGTAAACTTGGCTACGGTGATGTATTTTCAGGTTTCGGTTTTGACTTGGGCGATTTCTTCGGCAATTTTTTCTCAAAGCCCAAATCAATGCTTACAAGCAGTAAGATTGAACGTTGCGAAAAATGCGGAATGTCTTTTGAGGAAATTGTAAAAACAGGCAAAATCGGTTGTGCAGACTGTTACGAAAAGTTTTACGAAATGCTTCTGCCCTCAATCCAGCGTATTCACGGCAAAACACAGCACAACGGCAAGGTAGCAAACATCAGCGAAAAAGCAGAAGCACCTAAAGAAAAAACAAAAGAAGAAATTATTGAAGAATTGAAAGCGGAAATGAAAACTGCAATTGATGAGCAGAATTTCGAAAGAGCCGCAGAATTGAGAGATAAAATAAAGGAAATGGAGAGTGAGCAGTAATGGGTAAATGGTACAGAGATTTCGGTCCTGAAGGCGATGTAGTGCTCAGCACAAGAATAAGATTTGCAAGAAACATCAGAGAATATCCTTTTCCTTTTAAACTTGATGATGAAAAGAAAAAAGAGTTGAATGCAAGAATCAGAGACGCAGTTTTGTCCAATAATGAAAACATGAGTTTCATTGAAATGGAGTCAGTCCCCACTTACCAGATTGTGTCCCTTGCAGAAAGACACCTGATAAGCCCTGAATTTGCAGGCCCTTCACAGTCAAGAGCGCTTATTCTCTCTGACGAAGAAAATATAAGCGTAATGCTTCAGGAAGAAGACCACTTGAGAATTCAGGCGATGGAAGCAGGTCTTAACCTTGAAAAAGCATATGAAGAAGCAGAAAAAATTGAAAAAACTGTAGGCGATGCTTTAAACTATGCCTTTGATGAAAGAGTGGGGTTCCTTACGCAGTGTCCTACAAACCTGGGCACAGGCATGAGAGCATCAGTTATGCTTCATCTTCCTGCGCTTACAAAACAAGGTCTTATCTCACGTCTTGCCTCAACAGTTTCAAAATTAGGTCTTGTTATCCGAGGTGCTTACGGCGAAGGTAGTCAGCCCGGCGGAGATATTTACCAGATAAGCAACCAGATTACTTTAGGTATAAGCGAAAAAGAAGCGATTTTCAACCTTAATTCAATCGTGAATCAGATTATTTCTCAGGAAAGAAACGCAAGAAAAGAACTTCTTAAAAATGAAGATTATCTTGATTCAGTATGGCGTGCTTATGGTATTCTGAAATATTCAAGAAAACTTACTTCAAACGAATTTATGAAACTCATTTCTCTCGTGCGTCTTGCATCTGCAGAAAAAATTATTGATATTGATATTGAAAAAATCAATGGTATGATTCCTGACATGCAGCCTGCAACGGTGAATGTGAGAAATTCATCAATGCTTGATGCAGAAGAAAGAGATAAATTAAGAGCAAAGGAAGTAAGAGAAATATTAGCATAAAGAATTTATCAAATCTGAACGGAGGTAAC
>JAZSFV010000192.1:0-4757 GCA_045532395.1 Acutalibacteraceae bacterium | reverse complement strand
TGCCTGTCATTTCTTTTAAAATAGTTACGACATTTTCTTCAGTTTCTGAAAACTGCGAAAGTATTTCAGGCGGTTTTACTACCACAACTACATTTTTGTCTTCGTATAAAATCTTCATGCGTTTACCTTTGCGTATTCTTCTTCAAGCCATTTCTGTGCTTCGTCTTTGCCCTCGGGTGAAAAATCAAAATCCTTTGATACAATTTTTTCTTTTTCAACTTCGCCCAGGGCTTTATATGTTATTGCATATTCTGCACGGACAACATTATCTTCATCGTGCTTTGCGATTCTTACGCAATAACGGAAGCTGTCGTCTGTGATATTTGTGTTGTTTCCAATGGTGGCAGAGCCGTAAAAAGGGTTTACTCCCCCGCCGATATCCATAGCACCTTTAAGATAGTCAAAACGCTGAACAATAATCTTACCCATAACAAAAATTCCTTTGCAAATTTTAGTAATAAAATTATAACTTATACTTTAAACTTTGTCAATTTTATGATATAATATAATGATTTATCATGGGGAGGTTTTGATATGATTCTTTTAACCATAGACGGCAACAGTTTACTTAACCGTGCATTTTACGGAATTAAACTTTTAAGCAACAAAAAAGGTCAGTTTACAAACGCAATTTACGGCTTTATGAAAATGCTTATAAACCTGCGTGACGAGGTAAACCCTGACGCTGTTGTTGTGGCATTTGACAGAAAAGCGCCTACTTTCAGACACACTATGTATTCCCAATATAAAGCAGGCAGAAAACCTATGCCTGAAGAGCTTTTTTCACAGATGCCTATTGTAAAAGAACTTATTTTACTCCTCGGCTACAAAATTATCGAGCTTGACGGTTGGGAAGCAGACGATATTTTAGGCACTCTCGCTTCGGGTGCTAAGGAAAACGACTTCTGCTTTATCGCAACGGGCGACCGCGACAGTCTGCAGTTAATCGATAAAAACGTAAACGTGCTTCTTGCCACAACCAAAATGGGCAATGTACGTTACGACAGTTGTGCTTTAATGGAAGAATATGGCGTAACTCCCCTGCAGATGATTGAAATCAAGGCTTTACAGGGTGACACTTCCGACAATATCCCCGGCGTCCAGGGCATTGGTCCTAAAACTGCAGGAGATTTAATCAAAGAATACGGCTCAGTTGACGGAGTTTACGAAGCTCTTCCCACAATGAAAGTTACTCCCAAAATGCGCGAAAAACTTGAAAACGGCAAGGAAAGCGCTTACCTTAGCCGTGAGCTGGGCAGAATCAGCCGTGATGTGCCTATTTCTAAAAATTACGAAGATTACATTCCCGACGAATGTAAAAAAGGAGAAGCAGCAAAACTTCTCCACCACCTTGAAATTTTCTCCCTTAACGAAAAATTAGGCCTTGACGGTGCAGAAATTACACCTGATGAAGAAACCGAAACTCTTGAAATCAGATTCAAAGATTCAACTGTTGATGAAATAAAATCTTTAATTGAAAAAGAAACTGACATTTATTTTATCTCTGAATTTTCAGGTGCAAATATTGCAGAATGTTATTTCCTTATTGACAACACAGTATACATTGTTTCATCAATGCAACTCATGTTCGATGATTTTATGCTTAATTTACTTGCTGACGAAAGCAAAAAGAAATTCACCACCGACACAAAGCTTCTCCACACTTATGCAAGACAGAACGGCTGTGAATTTAAAAATATCGGCTTTGATATTTCTCTTGCAGGGTATATTCTGAATCCTTCATCAAACGATTATTCTGTAAACAGACTTTCAAAAGAGTATGGTGTTGAAGTCAAATGCGAAAGCGAAGATGAATTTATACTTTCTGCAGGTACACTCAAAGCACTTACAGAAAAGATGAACGATGAAATCAACAAAAACGGACAAGCTCATCTTTTATTTGATATTGAGATTCCATTGAGTGAAGTTTTGTCATCAATGGAATATGAAGGTTTTCAGGTTGACAAGGAAGGTATTATTGCTTTCGGTCAGAAGCTTGAAAACGATATAAAAATTCTCCACGATAACATCTGCGCAGAAGTAGGATATGAATTCAATATCAATTCCCCCAAGCAGTTAGGTGTGGCACTTTTTGAAGATTTAGGTCTGCCTTCAAAGAAAAAGACAAAAAGCGGTTATTCAACAAATGCAGATGTGCTTGAAAGCCTCCAGTATGCCCACCCTGTTATTCAGATGATTCTTGATTACAGAACTTATTCAAAATTAAAATCAACCTACTGCGACGGTCTTGTTAAGGTTATCGGCGATGACGGAAGAATCCATTCAACTCTTAATCAGACAGAAACAAGAACAGGCAGAATTTCATCTGCAGAGCCTAATCTCCAGAATATTCCCGTACGTTCACCTTTGGGCAGAGAAATGAGAAAATTCTTCTCTGCAAGCCAGGGAAAAGTCCTTGTAGACGCTGACTATTCACAGATTGAACTTCGTGTGCTTGCAGATATTGCAGACGATAAAACTATGATTGACTCTTTCAACAGCGACAGAGATATTCACACAGAAACTGCATCGCAAGTGTTCAACATGCCTGAAAACATGGTAACTTCCCTTATGAGAAGCCGTGCAAAGGCAGTAAACTTCGGCATTGTCTATGGTATCGGCGCATTCTCACTTGCTAAAGACATCGGCGTTACAAGAAAAGAAGCTGACAGTTATATAAAAGGTTATCTTGCCCACTACAGCGGCGTTGACAGATACATGAAAGAAGTTATTAACGATGCAAAAGAAAAAGGCTATGCAGAAACTCTTTTCTCAAGAAGACGTTACCTGCCTGAGCTTTCTGCATCAAATGCAATCACACGCGGTTTCGGCGAAAGAGTTGCAAGAAATATGCCCATTCAGGGCACTGCGGCAGACATCATCAAAATCGCCATGATCAAAGTTTATAACAGACTCAAGAGTGAAAATCTTTCTTCAAAGCTCATTCTTCAGGTACATGACGAACTTATCGTTGAAGCACTTGAAAGTGAAAAGGAACAAGTAGAAAAAATCCTCAACGAAGAAATGGAAAACGCTTGCAAAATGAAAGTCAGATTAAAGGCTGACGTTCAGAGCGGAAAGACATGGTATGATTGCAAATGATTATTACTTTTATATGCACAGGTAACACCTGCAGAAGCCCTTTGGCAGAAGGGTTATTCAAAAAAATCAATACTGAGCACGAGGTTTACAGTGCAGGTTTAAGTGCCGTTTTCGGCGATAAAGTAAGCGAAAATTCAGTAATTGCCGCAAGAGATTATGATGTTGATATTTCATCTCACGTAGCAAGACCTTTATCAAAGGAACTTTTAATGGCAACCGATTTGTTCGTGTGCTTAAGCTACTCCCACGCTATGCAGCTTGTGAATCTTGTTGGCAAGAAGAGAATTTACGTTTTAGGAGACGGAATTTCTGACCCTTACGGCGGAAGTTTAGAAATTTACAAAAAATGTGCAGAAGAAATTTATAACGGACTTTTAAAGCTTAACGAAGATTTAAAAACTATGCCCGTAATACGTTTCATGGAAGAAAAAGATGTAAAAGAAGTGGCAGAAATTGAAAAAGAATGTTTCCAAACTCCTTGGAGTGAACAATCTTTATCTGAAGAACTTCAGAACGGAAATGCCCGCTTTTTTGTAGCGACTGCAGGAGAAGAAACCGCAGGATATATTGGCACAATTTCGGTTTACGGTGAATGTTCAGTAACAAATGTGGCAGTTAAAGAAAAGTTCAGAAACAAAGGCATTGCATCGGCTCTTATTGAAAGAGCAATTCTGACTTCAATTTTAAATGACGATGAGTTTATTACACTTGAAGTAAGAAAGAGCAACACCCCTGCCATATCTCTTTATGAAAAATTCGGCTTTAAGAAAATGGGAGAAAGAAAAAATTTCTACCGTATGCCTACTGAAGATGCATATATCTATAACAAATACCTGAAAGGAGAAAACAGATGAAAATCCTTGCAATAGAATCATCCTGTGATGAAACTGCGGCAGCCGTTGTTGAAGACGGAAGAAAAGTGCTTTCAAACGTTGTTGCATCACAGGTAAAAGAACATATAGTATTCGGCGGTGTTGTGCCTGAAATTGCCTCCCGTATGCATGCAGAAGCAATTTCTGCAGTAGTTGAAGACGCTCTCAAAGACGCAGAATGCACTATAAAAGACATTGATGCCATAGCAGTAACCTACGCTCCCGGGCTTATAGGAGCATTACTGGTTGGCGTAAACTTTGCAAAAGGTCTTTCTCTTTCTTCAGGGCTTCCTTTGATTCCCGTACATCATCTCCGTTCACATATTGCAGCAAACTACCTTACATTCCCCGAACTCAAACCGCCTTTCTTCTGCCTTGTTGTTTCAGGCGGCCATACTCATATGATAAACGTAAAAAGTTACACAGAGTTTGAAATTGTAGGCAGAACACGTGACGATGCTGCAGGCGAAGCACTTGACAAGGCTGCAAGAACAATGGGACTTAACTACCCCGGCGGACTTAACCTTGACAAAATAGCAAAAGACGGCGACAGAAACGCTTATAAATTCCCCCGCCCCAGAGTTGACGGCAGCGAACTTGATTTCAGTTTTTCAGGTCTTAAAACATCAGTTATAAACTTAATCCACAACGCAAAGCAAAAGGGCGAAGAATTACCCCTCAATGACCTTGGTGCAAGTTTCTTAAACGCAGTTGTAAGTTGTCTTACAACCAATGTCGAAAAAGCAGTTTTGCAGACGGGACATAATAAAGTAGTGCTTGCAG
>JAZSFV010000167.1:0-17568 GCA_045532395.1 Acutalibacteraceae bacterium | reverse complement strand
AAGACCGCTTGGCCTCCGACTTACCTGTAGATATGATTAAAGAGGGCGACACAATAATCGTAAAACACGGCATGAAAATCCCCCTTGACGCGATAGTTACTGAAGGTCAGGGGCACGCAGACGAATCTATGCTTACGGGTGAAAGTATACCTAAAGAAAAAATTGAAGGATGCGAAATAACCGCCGGAAGCATTTTACTTGACGGTGCAGTTACGGCAAAAGTAATACGTACGGGAGAAGACACGACACTTTCTAAAATAATTAAATTTGTTGAAGACGCTCAGGGCAAGAAAGCACCTATTGCGAGAATGGCTGACAAGGTTGCGGGCATATTTGTTCCTATGCTTATTTCAGTGGGAATTGTTGCAGGAATAATATGGTATATCATTACGAAAGATATTTCTTTTTCCGTAAAAATTTTCACATCAGTGCTTGTTATCGGCTGCCCTTGCGCTATGGGGCTTGCAACACCCACTGCGATTATTACGGCTACGGGCGTTGGTGCTAAAAACGGAATTCTTATCAAAAATGCGGAAGCACTTGAAACTATCCACAAGGCAGACGTTGTGATTTTCGATAAAACGGGCACTGTGACTGAAGGCAGAATGGCAGTTACTGACATTATTTCACAAGACGAAAAAGCCTTGATACAGATTGCTTACAGCCTTGAAAAACTGTCTGACCACCCTATTTCAAAGGCAATATGCAAACATGCGGAAGAAACAGAAACAAAAGATTATGAGATAAGCAATTTTCAAAGCATTGCGGGACAAGGTCTTGCGGCAGAAAATAAAAACGGCAAAAAAATATTTGCAGGCAACAAAAGACTCATGGCTGAAAACGGCATTTCCTTAAGCCATGTGAAAGATGAAGTTGACAAATTGCGTCTGAGCGGTAAAACAATTGTTTTTGTTGCAGAAGACAAAAATCTCAGGGGCGTAATTGCGATTTCAGACACGATAAAAAAAGGTGTAACTGAGGCAATAAATAATCTTAAAAAAATGGGACTTCACACAGTTTTGCTTACGGGCGACAACAGAAATGCAGCTGAATATATCGGCAGACAAATCGGCTTTCAGGAAATTATATCTGAAGTTTTGCCGATTGAAAAAGCTGATGTGGTGAAAAATTTCCGACAAAAAGGAAAGACTGTGATTATGGTTGGCGATGGTATCAACGACGCACCTGCCCTTACAGAAGCAGACATCGGCTGTGCCGTGGGAAACGGCAGTTTCATAGCGCTTGAATCTGCAGAAATTGTGCTTATGAAAAACGATATTCACGATGTGGGACGAGCCATAAAATTAAGCAGGCTCACGATTAAAAATATCAGGCAGAATCTTTTCTGGGCTTTCTGCTACAACACCCTTGCAATTCCCGTTGCAGCAGGTGTGCTTTATCCCGCTTTTAATTTACTTTTATCGCCTATGATTGGCGCAATAGCCATGAGCCTCAGCTCACTTTTTGTTGTTACCAATGCATTAAGGCTTAAAAAAATAAAATTTCAGGAGGAAAATAAAAAATGACAGAAATCAAGGTTGAAGGAATGCACTGCCCTATGTGTGTAAAACGTATAAGCGATGCTTTGAAAGAAGCAGAAATTGAAGCAGTTGTTTCTCTGGAAGCAAAGACAGTTTCAGTAAACGAAAAAGACGTTGAAAAAGCAAAAGAAGAACTTGAAGATTTAGGCTTTGAAGTGTAAAAACGTCTTGATTTTTCGACAGAATGTGATAGAATATTTGTATAACCAATAACACAAAGGAGCATCTGCTATGTATTGCAAATCGTGCGGAAATCAACTTCCTGACGGTTCAGTCAAGTGCCATTATTGCGGCACACAACAGACACAGAACAGTCCTGACAACAATTCACCCTATGAAACAGGGCAAAAAACCGTAACTTTCAATCCGCCACCCTCAGGCAAACCGAAAAAGAAAGGCTCAAAAGGTGTTCTCATAGGCGTTGTTATAGCAGTTTGTGTGGTGGTTCTGGCTGCTTTATTCATCTTTGTTATCAAGCCGAAAATTGACGAAAAGAAAAACCCCAACTCTGACGAAACAACGGCAAGCATTACCACAACGCTTCCCTCTTCAGAAAACGTAACCGATTCTGAAAACGACGAAGAAACAAGAACTGGTAACGCTGAAAAAACAACAAGAAGAGAAAGCGAAACAAAGAAAGAAAAAACTTCCAAGAAAAGTGAATCTGAAAAAACAAACACAAACAACAAGGTGGAAAACCCTGACAAAAATAAAGACGACAGTAACGCAAGCACGCTCCCCCCTCAGATTGACACAAACCCGCAGTATACAAAATTAGAAGAATCATATGCAATTCTTGACGATATTCTGTGGACAATTGAATGGGGTTCAGATGCTGAAGTTGACCAGATACTCAAAAACGATGTAGGCCTTGTATACAGCGACCCTGATGAAAAATTCTTAGCAGATGTCATTAAATCCACCACACCATATTTCACTTATAAAATCATCGGATATGAACAGCTGGACGAAAACACATATGACTTCTACATTGACATTTACACTGTAGACTTCTATGATGTTGCTGATGCCTTTGCAAACGAAGTGCTGGCGTATACCGAAGAACTTTACTGGTACGGCGACGAGCCTACCGATGAGGAGATTCAGGACCAGCTTACGCAGTTCTATCTTGACGCATTTGATTATAACGACCACAATTCCGTTGTCACCGAAACTTACATAACAATGACTTATGTAAACGGCACATGGGAAATAGATTCTGTTGATGATATCTTCATGGCTATGCTGTGCGATTATGAAGATTCATGGACATATGCAGACCAGATTATCCAGGAGGGTCTCACAGAATTGGACGAATATTACAACGGTGAAAACATCGTTTACGACGACCCATATGACGTATACGCTTGACGTTAACCGCAAACTCCCGAAAAAATCGGGAGTTTGTTTTATTTTAATTGACTTTTTTTCGTTTCTAATATATAGTAAAGTTATACACATATTCGGAGGTGTTTGCTATGTGGCAAGTAATCAGAATTATTGTTTCATTATTCGTTTCTTTCGAAACACTTATTGCAGGTCTTTTCGGCGGCATTGCCGTGAAATCTGTTGAAGTTCCCGAACCCTTGACAGGCCAGTACACAAAATACGTTAATCCATTTATCGGCACAGGCGGCACTCCCTGGACATGCGGTATGGTAAGCCCGGCAGCATGCGCTCCTTTCGGTGCAGTAAGACTTGGCGCTGATACAACTTTCCTTGGCGGTACATACATTACAAAAATGAACACGTCAGGTTATTATTACGAGCAGGGACATCTGCTCGGCTTCAGCCATTCAAGACTTTCAGGCACAGGGGCTGAAGATTACAATATTTTCAGAATCACCCCCGCTATCGGCAACAAAAAAGCAGGCGTTATCCCCTATTCTCACGATGACGAAGTTGCTGCTCCCGGATACTATGCTGTGGCTCTCAAATCCCTTGGTTGCCTTGCAGAAATGACTGCAGACCAGCACACAGGCGTGCACAGATACACATTCAACCACGATAAAGATGCCCGTCTTTCACTTGACGTTACAAGCACTATCGGAAACGGTCATTGCGAAAACGGTTTTGCAGATTACAACGCAGAAACAGGAATCATCACCGGCGGAACACGTGTTCATGCTGCTTTCTCTGACAGATATGATGGTCTGCCCTGCTATTTTGCGTTAGAAGCAGATAAAGAAATCAAAAATTGCACAATTTCAGGCGACGAAACTGACCTTAAGGTTGACATCAACTTCGGCAATCTCAAGGATGAGAGCGTGGAAGTTAAGGTTGCTATCAGTTTTGTAAGCGTTGAAAATGCACTCGAAAACCTTAAAGAAGAAACAAAAGGACTTGACTTTGACGGCGTTAACAAGAAAACCGTTGACAGTTGGGAAGAACACCTTTCACTTGTGAAAATTGAAAGCAAGGACGAAGAAATCAAAGAAATTTTCTACACTTCTCTTTACCACACAATGATAATGCCCACAAACTTCACAGACCTTAACGGTGAATATCTGGGCTTTGACAAGAAGACACACGTAGCAGACGGTTATACATACAGAACAGATATGTCTTTATGGGACACCTGCAGAAACACTCATTCACTTTACATGCTTATTGAAGACGAAGTTCAGTATGACTGCCTCAACAGCCTTGTTGAAATGGCAGAAGCAGGCGGAGGTCTCCCCCGTTGGCCTATGGGTGCAGGTTATTCAGGCTCAATGATTGGTGACCCTGCAAACATTGTTATTGCAGAAAGTTATGTAAAAGGCTATACTGATTTCGACGTTGAAACTGCTTACGAATATATGAAAAAATCTTCTGAAAGCAAAACACCCCGTTCAGGCAGAGATTTTATAAATGAATATAACGAATATGGTTATGTGCCCCATGACCTTTCAAACGGAAATAAATCTGTAAGCCGTACACTTGAATATTCATGGGAAGACGGCGCAATTGCAACTCTTGCAAAAGCACTCGGCAGAGAAGAAGATTTTGAGAAATACTACGCAAAATCCATGTATTACAAAAACACATGGAACCCTGAAACAAAGTACTTCCAGTCAAAAAATTCTGACGGCACATGGTATAAACACTTTAATCCTTATATCACAACTTTCTACGATGCAGTTATGATAAACAAATACGCAGGCTGCTACTGCGAAGGCAGTGCAAGACAGTGGCGTTACAGCGCAACGCAGGACATTGACGGCATGATTGAACTTTTCGGTTCAAAGGAATACTTTGTGTCTGAACTTGAAGATTTCATGAACGATGCTGCTCCCTCACGTGCATTCCTTGACCCCGGCCACGGCTATTGGGTTGGTAACCAGCACGATATCCACACACCTTATCTCTTTGCAAATGCAGGCAGACCTGACCTTACACAGAAATGGGTGCGCTGGACACTTAAAGAACGTTTCAGCACAGACATAAACGGTGTTGACGGCAACGACGACGGCGGCACATTAGGTGCATGGTATGTGTTCTCAAGCATGGGATTCTATCCACTTGCAGGCACTGATAAATACTGGATCGGCTCTCCCAACCTTGACAGCGCAGAAATTACTCTTTCAAACGGCAATACACTTAAAATGACTGCAATTAACCAGTCTGACAAAAATATTTACGTTGAAAGCGTAACATTGAACGGCAAGGCTCTCGAAGGTCCTTACGTAACTCACGAAGAATTGATGAAAGGCGGAGAACTTGTTTTCACAATGAGTTCAGAAGCATGAGGTGAATTTTATGCAATATATTAAAGCGATTTTCTGCTTGTTTGAAGTTTTGTTTTACAGTATAGGCATTTTCTCTGCCGACACAACAATCAATTACGGCGGTGAAAAATATGCGGCTCCCGAAATCAAAACAGAAATGTTTATTGTGAAAGACGGAGAATCAGATTTTGTTATTGTGACTGAAGAAAACCCTGACGAATGTATTATAACTGCAACTGAAGAATTGCAGAATTATATTGAGCAGATGTCAGGCGCGAAACTTGAAGTAAAAGAAGAAACTGAAGTAACTGCTGAAACCAAAATGATTATCGTAGGCGAAACAGAAATCGGCCAGTCTATCAAAGAATTTGACGCAAGTGAAATCAAAGAAGACGGCTTCAGAATTTATTCAAACGGCACACAGGTTATAATTTTCGGCGAAGACAGCCGAGGCACTCTCTACGGTTGTTATTCTTTGCTTGAAGATTATTTCGGAGTCCGTTGGTTCACACCTGCTCTTGAAAAAGTTCCCGAAAAGAAAGACCTTGTAATTGATGCAAACATGGACGTTCTTGACGAGCCGTCATTTGTAATCCGCAGAAACAGTCCCTCAGGCGCAGACGACAAATTCAGAGCAAGAAACAGAACCAACGTATCTTTCTGGAACGAAGCAGAAGAATACGGCGGAGCACTTACTTACGTAATGTGGGACGTAACTCTTGACAGACTTGTACCTGATGCTCTTTTTGCAGAACATCCTGAATATTTTGCACTTCTTCCTGACGGCACAAGAAGCACAGACCATGTGTGCCTTTCACACCCTGACGTGCTTCCCATCGCAGTTGAAAACGCAAGAAAATATATGCGTGAATGCGAAAGAGAAACTTCAGACCATATCCACATCGGTCAGAAAGACAATTCAAACTACTGCCGTTGCGAAAATTGTGTAGAGCTTTACGATAAATACGGAAGTATTTCTGCTCCCACACTTATCTTCACAAACAACTTTGCAGACCAGCTTGACGAGGAATTCCCCGACTTCACTTTCACTTTCTATGCTTATGGTGAAACTGAAAGACCTCCCAAGGACCTGACTTTAAGATGTAACGAGAATGTTGTGCCTGTTCTTTGCGAACTTCATCACGCTTGCAGAAGCCATACACTGGGCACTTGCGGAGCAATTGACGACAACCAGATTGAAAGCGAATTTTTAAACCTTTACGGTGATAACGAAGATTTTATCGCACAGGATTTCAAAGACTGGACAGTTATTGCAGACAGAACTTATATTTACGATTATACAATCAATTTCCTTTACACTGCACAGTTCTTCTCAAACTTTGAAACAATGCAGTCCACAATGAAATATATGAGCGAAATCGGAATTACAGGTTATGTTTATAACTGCGGTGACGGCCATTACGCTGCATTCAACGATTTGAGAAACTACCTTCTTGCAAAACTTCAGTGGAATGTAGATGCAGACGTTGAATATCTTATGATGGACTTCATGAACGCTTACTACGGCGAAGAAGCAGCACCTTATATTAAAGAAATTCTTGACATTCAGGCAGGTCAGATTAAGGCAACTGCTCATGCTTTTGACTTTGACTGGCAGTATCAGTCCGGCTATTACACAATCCCCCAGATTTACAAGCTCAATTCTCTCTGGGACAAAGCACTCAAGGCAAACGTTACAGATGAACAACGTTTCAGAATTGAAAAAGACAATTTAAGCTGGGAATTTTTCAAAGCAAACCAATTCCTTGACGAATATTTCTTCCTCAATCCGATGAGACTTAAAGTTCAGGAAGAGCTTTATGACAATTTACTTTCTCATGGAATTACAAAGGTTTCATCTTTCTCAACAATACCCACCAATAAGGAAGACGTAAACTTCATGCAAAGACCTATTATGTGGGAATAAAATTTATAAACCCTGACAGAAAAACTGTCAGGGTTTATTGTTTTTTTCTGATATTGTGATATAATCTATTTTAAAAGGTGGTGCATCTTATGAACAGAATAATTGCGATTTTACTTTCTTTTATTACTGCTTTCTTCCCTACCGTTGCAACAAACATTGAAAACATTTTCGGCACATTTTACATAGAAAGCATCAAAGAAAGTGATATAGAAAAGTTTGACAGCGATTCAGGCTTTCTTAAAAATACAGTTCTTGTTTTCTTTGATGAAGACGCCGGTTTTTTCGATAAAACGGGCACACTTTCTTCTTACGATTTAACTACTGTGTGCGTGCTTCCGGACTTTAATTTATACGTTGCAAAAACAGAAGACAAAAGTCTTGAAGAACTTGATAAACTCTGTGAAGAGCTTAATAAGAATGAAAACGTTGCACTTTCGACTATCTGCCCCGCAAGAAAACTTGATATGCAATACACACCTGACGACCCGTTCAACGACGAACTGAATTTCTGGAACAGTGACTGGGACGACGAAAACCCTGAGGGCAACAACTGGCACATTGAAGCCACAGACACACGCTCTGCGTGGGGATATAAACCGCTTTACAACAACATAAACATCGGCGTTGTTGACGGCGGATTTGACACTAATCACGAAGAACTTGCAGGTAAAATTGTTTTTCCCACAAGCCGTGCAGAAAGACGAAACAGACCAAACCACCACGGCACACACGTTGCGGGAATTATCGGTGCAAACCAGGATAACGGCGTGGGAATAAGCGGTGTATGCCCTGATTCTACTCTTATCTGCGTTGACTGGTCGCCAAGCGACATGCAACTCTGGATTGCTGACCTTGCCGTTTTGCAGGCTTTGAGTGAAACTGTAAAAGGCGGTGCAAAGGTAATCAACTTCTCTGTGGGAAGCTCTTCATCAATCGGTGAAAAAGACTATAAATCCCCAAAGATTGTCACGGACGTTGACGGTATACTTTATTCATACGCTATGGGCTCACTTTTAAACAAAGGCTACGATTTCCTTGTTGTGCAGTCTGCCGGCAACGGAAACGAAGAATCATATGCAGTCGATGCTTTTCAGAACGGACTTTTCTGTTCAATAAACGAAAATAATGCGTTTCTGCCATTTAAAAATATAACTGCAGAAGATTTGCTTGACAGAATTATTGTTGTTGCAAATGCAGAAATGACAAAAAGCGGCTACATGCTTTCTTCATCTTCAAATGTGGGCGACAAAGTTGATATTGCTGCCCCGGGATATGATATTTTCAGCACTCTCAAAAACGATGAATACGGCAGAAAAACAGGCACTTCAATGGCAGCCCCTGTTGTGACGGGAATTGCGGCTCTCGTCTGGTCAATAAATGAAGACCTGACTGCACCGCAGGTAAAAAAAATCATCTGCGAAAACACAAACATAACAGTTGAGCCGTCTGATGAAAGACATTTTGAAAACCTTAATTATAAATCATACAACATGGTTAACGCCAAGCTTTCCGTTGAAGCGGCACTCAGGCTCAAAGATGGTTTTTATGATGTTTCGCTTTTGACTGACACAAAGCAGGAAGTAATTTTCATAAACGAAAACGGTGACGAATTTATTTTTGAAACAAAATCTGACGGCACACTTGACTGCGTGCTTGAAGCAGGCAATTACACGTTGATAACGCAAGCCGAAACAACGGAAATTACGATAACTGAAAATTGTGAAATTGAAATTTAGGGAGAAAATAAAATGGCTAAAAAAGTATGTGATTTCTGCGGATATTATATGTCAACAGATATGCGTTTCGGCGTTAATCTGTGCGACAATTGTTTAACATATTACAATTCGCCTGACCTTGGCAATTTTATCAACAATCTTTCCTTTGAAAAAGCGACTCCTGCTGCAAAACAGCTCTTCCAGGAAAAAGTAACAATGAACATGTCAAGAGAAGAGCGCAACAACACACTCAACGCACTGACGCAGGAAGAATTGAGAAGAAGGCAGGAAGAAGAACTAAGAAGACAGGAAGAACTGAGAAGATGGCAGGAAGAAGAAAGAAGAAGACAGGAAATAGAAATCATGCAGACTCAGGCACGAATCGAGCAGCAAAAAATAGACCAGGAAGCAATGGATTTCTTTCTGAAACAGAACGGCCACGAGGGTTATTATGAATATAAAGTCCTGAACGTGTATGACCAGAAAGGCGGAATAATAAACAGCGAGCAGATTATGGCACAACTGAATTATTTCGGCAGACAAGGCTGGCATCTGCGCTGTGCTTTCACAAACGAGCTTGGCCGCAATTCTTCTTCAGTGGGGCTTGGTGGTTTCTCTGTGGGAACAAACTCCACAATTGACCAGAGCGTGCTTATACTTGAAAGATTCTTAAAATTCTAAAACAAAAAGCAGGGTTAACGCCCTGCTTTTTGTTTCAGAACAATTCAGTTGACAAATATCTGTCCCCTGTATCAGGAAGAAGGACGACTATATTTTTGCCTTTGTTTTCGGGAAGTTTTGCAAGTTCTGTTGCACCATGAAGTGCAGCACCTGAAGAAATACCCACAAGCAAGCCCTCACTTTTTGCAAAAAGCCGGGAGGAAGAATATGCTTCTTCTTCAGTAACGGTTAAAATCTCGTCTATAACGCTTGTATCGAGAACTTCGGGAATAAAACCTGCCCCGATGCCCTGAAGACCATGCGTGCCTGCATTTCCGCCTGAAAGGACTGCAGAGTTTTTCGGCTCTATTGCCACGATTTTAATATTTTCATTTTTAGATTTAAGGTATTTACCAACACCTGATATTGTGCCGCCCGTACCTGCACCTGCAACGAAAATATCAACTTTACCGTCAGTATCTTCGTAAATTTCAGGGCCTGTTGTTTCAAAATGAGCCTGAGGGTTTGATGGATTTGTAAACTGCCCTGCAATTATGCTGTTGTCAAGCTCTTTCTGAAGTTCTTCTGCCTTTTCTATAGCTCCTGCCATGCCTTTACTTCCGTCAGTCAGAACAAGCTCTGCACCGTAAGATGCAATCAATTTTCTTCTTTCGACAGACATTGAATCAGGCATAACGATTATTAATTTATAACCCTTTGCAGCGCAGACAGCCGAGAGTCCGATGCCCGTATTTCCTGAAGTAGGCTCAATAATAACTGTGTTTTCGTTTATTAAACCTTTACTTTCATAATCTTCAATCATCTTTATTGCAACGCGGTCTTTCACACTTCCTGCAGGGTTGAAAGACTCAATTTTTGCAAAAATTTTCGCTTCAAGGTTTAAAGCTTTTTCAATATTTGAAAGCTCCAAAAGCGGTGTTTTTCCGATAAGCTCGTAAGCTGATTTATAAATCTTTGACATTTTTTCACCTGATTGTATATTCTTTTAAAATGTTGCCGTCAAAATCTTTCCACAAGAAGTTGCCGTCTTCGATTATCATATATCCGTGGTGGCTTTCTTCTTTGGGGATAGAAACTGAACCCGGGTTCATATAAACATAGTTTTCGTGCTCTGTGCATCCGGGCACATGAGTGTGACCATGAAGAAGAATGTCGCCGTCGCCCAAAGGTGGCAGATTATTCTCGTTAAAATTATGCCCGTGAGTAAGGTAAATTAATTTACCTTTTTCGCATAAAATTCCGTAGTCGGCAAGAATGGGAAAAGTCAGCACCATCTGGTCAACTTCCGTATCGCAATTGCCTCTCACTGCCAGAATTTTATTTTTAAGCGGATTTAAAAGTTCAATAACTTTCTTGGGCGCATAATCACGGGGCAGATCGTTTCTCGGTCCGTGATAGAGAATGTCACCAAGCAAAACTAATTTATCTGCATTTTCTTTTTCGAAAGATTCAAGCATTTTTTGGCAAAAATAGTTTGAACCGTGTATATCTGATGCTACAAAATATTTCATAATTTTAATCCTCTATTGCTGCTTTTCTTGAATTTATTGCTTTGAAAATTCCCATATCAAACTTGGGTGTTCTGTCGTAGAAATACAAGCCGTTCTGCTCCTGCTCGATATCGTAAAGCTGGGTGTAACAGAAGCCGAACATTCTGTTGTTATCAAGAAGTGTGTCTGTAAGCCCCTTATATCTCTCAATAAATTCTTCTTCGGTTTTGGGAGCAGTGCCGTAGCCCCAGTCTCTTTCGCCGGGGTTTAAGGACCACTGTATTCCGCCATATTCACTGACAAAGGTTATGCCACCTTTATATTTCTGACGGTCCTGGAATTTATCAATCAGAATACCATCTGTCATAAGTTTATCGTATCTCGGTCTGAAAATTTCAACATTCTGCTCGTAGTCGTGAACGTCGAAAATATCGGTCATTACATGGAAATTACCGCTTGTGTCGATGCAGGGACGTGTTTCGTCAACGTTTTTGGTTGCAAGATAAATATTTCTGAGAAGCTCGTCATTCTGACGTCTGCCGTCAAAATCCCATGTTTCGTTGAACGGACACCAGCCCACAATTGCAGGGTGGTTAAAGTCACGCTCTACACATTCGAGCCACTGGGGAAGCATAATTTCAAGTGAAGCATGGCTTGAATAGTCAATGCCCCAGTTGCCGAATTCGCCCCATACGATGTAGCCTAATCTGTCGCAATGGTATAAAAATCTCGGTTCAAAAACTTTCTGGTGAAGTCTTGCTCCGTTAAAGCCTGCTTCCATTGAAAGTTCGATATCTTTGATAAGCGCGTCTTCTGTTGGTGCAGTATAAATTCCGTCAGGATAGAAGCCCTGGTCAAGGACTAATCTCTGGAAAACTGATTTGCCGTTGATAAGGAATTTATATCCGTCAATTTTAAGGTTGCGCAAGCCGAAATAACTGCTTATTATATCTTCACCGAATGTAATTTCCAAATCATAAAGTCTGCCACAGCCAACTTCCCACAGGTGAATTTCGTCAAGTTTAATTTCGCCGCAGACTGTGTTTTCGGCAAGCTTTTTAAAAGCACCCATTTCCCTGCCTTTATAAAATGCCTTTGCTTCAAACTCACCACTACCCTCAACAGTTGCAGAAATTGTAACCGTACCGTTTAAGTAGTCGGGGAAAATTTTAAAGTTTTTAATATGGTTTTCGGGGACAAATTCAAGCCATACAGTCTGCCAGATGCCTGTTGTTCTTGTATAATCGCAGCCTCTTGAATAATATTCACGGCATTGCTTACCTACGGGCTGTAAAACGCTTCTCACATCATCCTGAGCGTAAACTATAACTTCATTCTCCCCTTCTTCAATGAAAGAAGTTACGTCAATTCTGAATGAAGAAAAACCGCCTTTATGTGAGCCTGCTTCTTTTTTATTGATAAAAATCCGTGCATGGTAATCAACTGCACCAAAATGGAGAAATACTCTGCCTTTTAACTGCTCAGCAGTGATATTAACATTTTTTCTGTACCATACTGCAGGTATGAAATCTATGTATTCAATGCCTGACAGTTTGCTTTCAGGGCAGAAAGGAACAACAATTTTTCTTTCCCATTCTTCTCTGTCTATAATGCCTGTCTGGAGTTTACTGTTTCCGAAGTCAAATTCAAAATCCCACTCGCCGTTGAGATTAAGCCAGTTTTCTCGTTGAAACTGAGGATTGGGGTGTTCATTTCTCGGTATCATAAATTTTGCCTCCCTGCAAATATTCTGACAAAATGATACCATATATGAAAGCGTGTGTCAAACTTATGATTGGGCTTTATGTTGTTTGCCCGTGTGGTCGATTGTGAAGTCTGTTTTATAGATTAATTCTTCAACGGTTACGAATTTATAGCCTTCTTTCTGAAGAGTTTCAAGGATTTTTCCAAGGGCTTCCGGGGTGTTCAGAGCGGCATTATGGAAAAGGACGATTGAGCCGTTTTCCACCTTTTTTGTGACACGGTTATATATTTCTTCTGCCGATAAATCTTTCCAGTCAAGGGAGTCTACGTCCCATTGGATTGTGTACATTCCCAGCTTGTTTGTGGTTTCAATAAGGCTGTTTGAATAGTCTCCGTAAGGCGGACGGAGAAGAAGCGGTGTTTTGTTTGTGATTTTTCTTATTTTTTCGTTGCAGAGTTTGATTTCTGTTTCCATGCCATCTGTTGACAACCCGGGAAGATTGGGGTGGGTGTTTGAATGATTCTGGATACTGTGGCCTGCGTCAGAAAGTGCTTTTACGCTTTCAGGATATTTATCAACCCAGCTGCCTACCAGAAAAAATGTGGCTTTAGCGTTGTATTTTTTGAGTGTATCAATTAATTCCTGTGTGTCTTCGTTTCCCCATGCGGCATCGAAAGTGAGTGCAACGCATTTTTCTTCAGTATCTACGCAGTAAATGGGCAGAAGACGTTTCTGTGCGACTGTCTGGACTGCACCTTTACTGATGCCGAAAATGCCGAAAAGCACAAGAAGAATCAGTACAGAAAGGATAAGCGCCAGTTTTCTTTTTGTCAAAAAAATTGTTTTCATTTTTATTATCGCCCTTTCATATTAATGTTTTGTAAATATTTATGAATCAAAAATAAAAAAATTGTCTTTTTCCTATTGTATTTTTTTCCGAAAATTAGTATAATGTTTCCATATTCAGTTTAATCGTGTACCGGCGACCGTTTTCGGTCATTTTTCGGCCCGTTACACCCAGAGGAGAAAAAATGTTAGGAAAATATGTGAGAGTAAAAATTACTCAACCTATCAATTCCTACAACAAGCAGTTTGGTTACAAATATCAGCTCAACTACGGAATAATGCATTACAATTCCAAACCCGGTGCGTCTGCGCAGTGGGCATATATTATGGGCATAAACCAACCTGTAAGGAATTTTGACGGCAGAGTAATTGCGAGAATCAAACGTGCCACCGGCTCAGTGGTATATGTTGTTGCACCAAAAAGAATGAGATTCATTCAGGCGCAGATTGAAGATGCAATTGAGCATGCGGAAGGCAACGGAAAATACCGTCTTGACTGTCTTTACGAATATTCATGCGGTGCTGTGGTTTACAGAATTATCAACGGAATGCGCCGTTATCTTCTTATTAAAAACAGAAGAAGTGCCCATTGGGGATTTCCGAAAGGACACATCGAGCGTGGCGAAACTTCCGAAGATACCGCTATGAGAGAAGTGCTTGAAGAAACAGGCATCCACATCGAGATTCTGCCTGATTTTGTTGAAAAATCGAATTATTCAATTCAGGGTAAAATTGAAAAATCTGTTTCAATTTTCCTTGCAAAAACAAGCGACACACAAACAATAATACAAAAAGAAGAAATCGAAGATTATATCTGGCTTCAGTATGAAAATGCGCTTTCAACGCTTAAGTTTGAAAACGACAAATCAATACTTGAAAAGGCAGAAAATTATCTGAACGAGAGAGGTCTGTAACATGGCTGAAACATTGGCAAATGCAATTGTTGGTTTTTTCAAAGACGTTATACCGCCTGAGCTTATTGCTTTTATAGTATCGCTTCTTCCTATTCTTGAACTTCGAGGCGGACTTATTGCAGCAAACCTTTTAGGGGTGAAGCTTGTTCCCGCTTTTATTATCTGTTTTATAGGAAACATGCTTCCCATTCCCTTTATTCTCTTTTTCATCAAGAAAATTTTTGACTGGCTCAGAGATAAAAAAGGTCTTGGCAAGGTTGTGAGATACTGCGAAAAGAAAGCAGATAAAAACAAAGATAAAATCGAGAAATACGGCTACTGGGGGCTTCTTATTTTAGTTGCTGTTCCCCTGCCCGGCACAGGCGCATGGACCGGTGCACTTGTTGCGGCACTTATGAAATTAGATATTAAAAAATCACTCCCCGTTATTGCGGCAGGTGTTCTGATTGCAGGAATCATTGTTTCGCTTATTATGTACGGTGCAGTTGATGCAATACTTGGTAAATAAAAAATTAAGCGTGTATCTTAATGATACACGCTTTTATTTTACCTATGGAAACGTCCTGAAAGTTCATTATCAATTTCTTCAGGATATTTGCTTGACAGCATCATAAGGCTCAGAAGAGAAAGCACTGCCGAGCCGAGAGCAAAATATGCTCTGCCGATGCCGAGGGTTGTTATATATCCGATAAGAGCAATTATTCCGCTGAAAAATGCAAGAGCTATTAAATAAATTGCACCTTTTACATGGCATTTTGAATCTTTCACAGAGCTTATAAAATACACAACGGAGGAAGCGGCATAAATTATGGGCAACACCGTATACAAAGCCACGTTGAAGAAATCAAACAAATATGATACCAAAAGAAGCACCAACGACAGAATTACCACACCAAGCATAAGCCATTTGCCGAAATAGACATCGTTTTTCTGAATATAATATTCAAGGGGTCTCTGCTCTTTATATTCGGGATATTCTGCAGTTTTAATATTTTCAATCACAGGTTTGTCGTCAACTGCTTTGCTTTTGCAGAGCGGACAGACCTTAACGTTTTCACCAAGGTCAACGTTACATTCTTTACATCTCATTTATTTTACCTCTCAATCGTTACATTCGATTCTCACACGCACGCCTCTTTCGGTAAGGACACGGAAGAAATCGCGCTGCACTTCAGTTTTTTCCGAATCGCTTGTGAACGATATATTAATCATAGAATTATATGAAATCATAGCGCAGAGAAGCCTTTTTGTAGGACTCGGACCTAAAAGACATTCAACACGGTCAACATGCTCACACATTTCGGGCGGTAATTTGATAATTCCAAGGTTTGTCATACCGCTTGTGAATTTATTTTCACCGCCTGCATGGTCGAAAATAAACTGCATAACAGGTTTCTTAAGGAAGCTGGGAACGATTTTAAGAATGGGGTTGGAAGCATCTCTTGCATTGATGCAGAGCATCTGATGAAGTTTTTCGTCAGATAAGCCTTCTTCCATTTTGCCTTTTACCATTTCAAAAATTTCGTCAAAAGTGATGTCCGTTCTGCCCTTGGGATTGAAGCCTACGTTTGTGAAATAAGAGAAATTTCTCAATGTTTTTGAGTCATATCTTGTGCGCAGGTTTACGGGGATGGAAATTTTTATGGGTTTATTCACTTTATCGGGCGCATTCTTATAGAAAGCATAAAGATATGCAACCATAAGAAACTCCGTGATTGTCATTGAATGGGATTTTGCCGCCGCTTTCAGGTCTTGGACGGGGATAATGCCGTGAATGATTTTATAGTAGTTTTCTTTTTTGGGTGCTTTGTAAAGGTAAGCAGTTTCTTCCTTACGGCTTAAACCTTTTACCTTTTTCTCATAATTTTTGCGGAAACTGTCTTCAAACTCGTACTTTTTAGGCTTTTCGTCAATGTCGGCAATTCCTTCTGTTCTGGGAATTTCTGCACCTTTAAGTTCAAGGTAACGGGCAACCAGAGTTTTGATGAAAACAATGGCACCTGTGCCGTCTGTAATTGAATGGAAAGTTTCCACTGAAATTCTGTTTTTATAATACAGAACACGCATAGCAGGTTTTGTGCTTTCGCAAATCTGGATATAACGGCAAGGGTAATAGTCTTCTTCCTCCACGATATCAAGGTCGTCCGTCCTTTGCAGATAATACCAGAAAAGACCTGATTTTACCTGTACAAAAAACGAGGGAAAACGAGGCGCAATATCTTTAAGAGCCTGCTTTAAAACGGCAGGGTCAACTTCTTCTTTCATAATAAATGCGAAGCGGTAAACTGTGCACCAGCCACGACGGCGTGCATTGGGGTAAATAAGTGCCGCAACGTCAAGAGGAAACCATGAAGGGACTTCGGTTACTTCCTCAACATCTTCTTTTATAGGGTTAATTTTCCAATCAGCCATTAAGGTTATCCTTCCAATTCTCATTTTTTTCGATTTTATAAATACTCTGGTTTTCTATATCCATTATGGGAAGAATTATGGGCATAATCCCTGAGTTTGCGGTGATTGTGGTCACAAGGCTTCTTAAGTATGGAAAAAGAGTATTGAATGTTTCTTTGTGGAGCACTTCTCTTGGTGCTTCGGTAAATTCAAAAAGACCTGACATTACAACCCTGATGTTGAAAACTGCAGGCTCTTTTTTGTCAGACACTTCAACTGTCAGCTCGCCTCTGCATGTGCCTGTGTTTGCGTATTTAACGCTGTATGAATATTTTGTCTGGATTTCCATGGGAGAAGTATTTGTCTTTTTGTTTACAAAAGTAATTTCTTCTGCTCTGTATCCTTTGAGCTTTGCGTTAATCATGTTTTTCACTCTCCAAAAACAAACTAAAGTAATTTTATCACAGCCTCGTATTAATTACAATACATAAACATATTATAACCATCTAGCCCTACACCAGTAGAAACCATGCCATCCGCATTCAAAAATCTGCCAACTTCGGGGTCGTAGTATCTGGACTGGAGATAGTAGAATGCTGTGTCAGAATCGTAGATATAACCGCGATATCTGTAAACATTGAGATTGTA
>JAZSFV010000078.1:0-8656 GCA_045532395.1 Acutalibacteraceae bacterium | reverse complement strand
CTCTTCGACCTTACTCCCAAGCCCACAGGCACAATCGAGTGGGAATAATACAAAATTCAAAACAGCAGACAGTGAAATCCACTGTCTGCTGTTTTTATTTGTACTGTATTATCCTTTGCGACGGAAATGAATTTTTTAACTGTAGTTATTAAAACGTTCATTATTTATATAGTGTTTCAACACATAAAGGGAAGTAATTAAAGCAATAAATGTTTTGTGTTTAATAAAATGGCGAAATATTACCATTTTTAGAGTGTGTTAACAATTTGGAAATAATTTTGCAATAACAATGTACACCTTTTTATGTATAATCACATAAAAATAAGAAGGAGGTTACTACAATGGAAGCAGTTATGGAAGTTCTTGGTAAAATCGGCGATTTTCTTGCAACAGTTAACTGGGAAGAAGTATTTAACACAGTTAAAGGTATCGTAGAAAAAATCGTTGAGGTTGTTTCAGGCTTAGTTGGCTAATTTATAAACCATCGACAAAACAAAACCGACTTGCTTATGCAGGTCGGTTTTTGCTTTTGCAAACTTGAAACAATATTCATATTGTCGAAGAAATTGAGTTGAAACTCCAGATATGGTAGTTGAGCCTTGCTGAATATGCGGATAATAAAAGTGATTTGCTTTTTTTGAAGATGAGTGATACAATTGGTTGAAAATACTTATCAGGAGTGGTTATATGAAAATTTTTGTTCCTGAATATTTTAATAAATTTGAGTGTATAGCAGACAAATGTCCCGACACATGTTGCGTTGGCTGGGAAGTTGATATCGATTCAGAAACTGCAGAAAAATATTCTCATGTAGGCGGTTGCCTTGGTGAAAAAATTAAAAACAAAATGGTAAAGGACGAAGACGGTTCATTTATTTTTACGCTTTCCCAAAACGACAGATGCCCTTTCCTCAATGACTGCAACTTATGTGAAATTTATATTGGTGCAGGGGAAGATTATTTAAGCAAGACCTGCACCCTTTTTCCAAGGTTTTTTGACGACTTCGGTTCTTTCAGGGAAATGGGATTAGGTTTCGGTTGTCCTGAAGGCGCAAAAATAATTCTTGAAGATGAAGAAAAATTTTCTCTTGAGCTTTACGGAGAAACAACTGAAACTTCAGAAGAAATTGATGAAGATTTTCTTCAGAAACTTTTAATTTTAAGGGGAGAAATTTTAAAAGTTCTGGAGAAAGAAAATGTTGATTTCAAAACTAAAATCAAAACCATACTTGATGTGGCAAAAGATTTTCAGAAAAATATTGAAGAAGATTTCTTCGAAGAAAATCGGAGAATGAATTTTGAAGAATGTATTTCTTTGTTGCAGAATATGGAATACATAAAGCCTGAAAGAAAAGAATTTACAGAGAAAATCAAAACTGAAAAATTATCAACTGATGCTTTTAAAACTCATCAAAGAGACTTTGAAAAGCTGATGAAATATTATATTTTCAGATATCTTTTGAAAGCCGTATACGATTACGATGTTTTAACAAAAGTGAAATACGGAGTTTTCGTCTGTATTGTAATCGGGAGAATTTACTCTTTATTCGAAAACATTGATTTCGATACAAGAGTAAAAATTATGTACAGTTTTTCAAAAGAGGTTGAATATTCCGATGTGAACATGGAACTTCTCGATGAAGCAATGTTTTACGATTTCGGCACAGAAGATTTAATAAACATGATATAAAAAAAGAGATAGCAGAACTAAAATCTGCTATCTCTTTTTGTTTATTTCATTGTAAGAAATGATTTGATTGAGCCGTTGTTTTCTTCAATCATCTTGTCCCAATATTCGTGAGTCCATTTGTTGTGTCTTTCGCCTTTGATTCTGTCAAATGCAAAATATACTCTGCCGTTTACTGCAAGCTTGACTGCTGCCCATCTTGAATTGATGAGTCTCTTGTCGTTGCACTTGTATTCAAAGCGGAATTCTTTTTCTTCGTTTCCGTTAAGGGTTACTGCATAAACGGGAATTGAAGTTTCACCATTTGAAATATGGTTTAAATTTTCAAGATTCCACGATTCAAAGGGTGTAGCAAGAAGAAGCTCGCCCAGAAGTGGGGAAGTGCCGTTATTTTTGATAAATGCCACAAGTTCATCTTCCTGGAACTTAAGTGACACTTCAACATCTGAACAACCGAATTCAAATATATCAAAGAAATTCTGTCCGTCGTGGGTATAGTCAAGTCTTACAAGTCCTTTTGTGTCTTTGTCAGGTTTTGTGACGGTAATTTCTGACGTAAACATTCCCAAAGGCGAAACGTTGAATTCAATTTCTTCCTTGTCAATTTCCAGATTGTCAGTTGCTGACAATTTCATTTTGCCACAGAAAGCTGAGTCCGGCTGATTGTTTGCCATTGAAAGAGTGAAAATATATTTCTTTCCGTCTTCGCTTACTTTCGGATTTCTGCCGATAATGCCGGCAGTGCGTAAATATCCTGAAACCATTGAGCCTAAATTATGCTCCCAGCTTCTTATGTAAGTAGGTGTTGAGAAAAATTCGTCAGGAATAATTTTTTTATCTCCGATTTTTTCTTTCACATCTGCGTTAAAAGCAAATGTTTCGATTGAGTTTCCGATACAGTCAAAAGTGAAAGAATTTTTTGAAGATTTTATTGCCTCTTTATTTTCTTCAAGCAAGTCAGTTTTGAAAACATTTTTGATGTCAGAATCAAAAATGATTTTTGCTTTTGTGTCAACTGAATTGCTTTCAAAACCTCTTACCACAATTCCTCTTTCTTCTGCAGAGGGAATTTTGTTTTTCATCTGTGCTATGGGGTAACCGCCAAGTTTCATGGAAGTTATCATAAAGGAAGAATCGCTCTTTACGAAACTTTTGCTTTCAGGTAAAATCTGTGAGCGTTTCTCGTCTGTCTGTGAAGCAAAGAGAATATCGTTGAATTCAAATGCTTTTTTGTAAACCTCTGCTTCTCTGAAAGATTTTTCGTGAGGGTAAATTGCGTAAGTGAAAACATGAGTTTTCTGCTCGGGAATAAGCTGTTCATTCCCCGTCACAGTGCCCATATTGCCGTAAAAATCTGCAGTGTGGAAAAGCATCATATTAAGCATGTTTTCGCCCTCAACAGAACAACAGATATTTCCGTTATTGATAATCGAAACGCCGTAATCATCTGCAAAAACGGGAGTGGATTTTATAACGTCAGGGGAAA
Source organism: Acutalibacteraceae bacterium (assembly GCA_045532395.1). GTDB lineage: Bacteria > Bacillota > Clostridia > Oscillospirales > Acutalibacteraceae > SIG575. The sequence continues at coordinate 5,484 of JAZSFV010000078.1, read as the reverse complement.
TGTCAAATGCAGATTCTGTTCTGAGTTTTTCTGCAATTTTTTCAATGAACAAATCAAGTTTCTGATTATCAGGTGCTTTGACAAGAATAACATCAATATTCTTTTCAAATACATTGTCGTTATCCTGTGTGTAAAGAATTGCAACATCTTTTTCTGCTTTTTTAAGGAACCGGTTTCTTTCGCTTTCAGTAAGTAAAGATAAAAGCTTTTCTTCGTATTCATTTTTATCAACTGATAAAACAAAACGCGTGTCAGTATCGCAGATGTCTTCGTTGAAGTGAGTGATTTTCGTGAAACCGTGTTGCTCTTTGTCAGAAAATTCTGTTACGGGAATTGCCTTTTTGGTAAGAACACGAAGCAGTTTGTCAGCAGAAAGAATCATATCTTTTTCGTCAGGTCTTATAATGCTTGTAAGACCGATGTTGATTTTTCCTGACTGCTTTTTGTTTTTGAAAATATTAACAGAAACTGTAGGCCCTAAATCAATCCATTGGTTTGCAGGCACAATTCTGCTGTGAGAATAGCATACATGCTGATGTGTCTGGAATGAAAGGGGATTGATGCTCTTTGATGAAATGTGGGGAGCAAATCTGTCGTCAAAAACAGTTTTTGCACCTTTTAAATTTACGGGGAAAGTAAGCGTAAACAAATCATCTCTGAACTGATAATCGTCAACGATTGTCTTGCAGTCAATGCGTTTTATATCTTTGTAAAGAGTAATTTCCTGAATAACTTCTGCAATGATATCCAGCTTGACTTTGATAATTAATTTCTCATATTCAGAGCATTTTTCACAAGTTACATCTGCTTTGAAATCGCTGGAGAAAAGTTTCTGCCCCGTTGTGTAAATTTCGTGCTGTGTTTCCATTCTGTCAGGCACTTCGCGCAAAACTGCAATTCTGTTTGCAGGGCCATCTTTTGAGAGAGAAACCACTTCTCTTTTTGCTTTTTTATCGTAAATTGAAACAATACCGCCACCAAGGTTTTTGTCAACCTATACGCGATAGAATTTGTTTTCAATTGTGTCTGAAAAATCTTCAGTTGCAGTTGCAGATTGTTTCTTTTTGATATAGTAAACACGATATCCCAAAGCGGGCACATCTGCAATGAATGTAGCCTTACCGTCTTTTGAAAATACTTTATACTCTTTGTTGTCTTTATCAAAAAGTACAATTTTTTCAGGTGAAATATTTTCGGGCAGATTGAATGCGCAGATATCTTTTCTCTTCCACGGGTGAGGGTTAAATACGCAGATTTTTTCATTGTCGCACGAAACTTTGATTCCTGATGAAATAAAAGCACATGCTTCTTTTATAATCTTTGATGCAATGTCTGCAGTTTCGCGGTATTCAATCATAAGGTCGACAAAAGAAACTTCGTTGTTTGTGCCGGTTACTGAATCGTGGTGCTGTGCACAGAGAAGCTGTCGCCATGCTTTGTCCAATGCTTTTTCAGGATATTCTGCACCGTAAAGAGAAGCGATTGAAGAGAATTTTTCTGCAGTCACAAGAAGATTTTCGCAAAGGCGGTTTGCCTGCTTGAAATCAGTCCTTGTAAGAAGCACGCCCCAATGGTGACGGGTCAGATCTCTTGAACACTGTTCAATTTTGGAAATGCCGTTTTCTTCAATCTGTTTTTTCTCGTCTTCGATAATTCCCAGGTCAAGGTCAGAAAAAAGACTGTACTGAGCGTCAGTTATTGTATCTTTAAACCATGAAATATCGTCTTTCAACGGGTAAGCAGGCACACAGTTTGTTATACTCGCACCGTCACCGCAATGGTTGAAACCGAGCCTCATGGCTCCCCCCATAGAAGCACATTTGTTGTGGATAAGGTCTGTGCCGTCAGGTGAAATATGGTGGAAAACACTGTCAAGTCCCCATACGGTTTTGCCCCATTTCAGAGCATCTACAGAGCCTTTTTTGCAAATCTGCGAAAGTTGGTTGCAATGTCCGAAAACATCTCCGGGTGAATAAACGTAAGTTTTTCTGCCCATTACATCACGGTGATAAAGCTGTCCGTAAATAAGGTTTCTCACAAATGCTTCGCCTGAAGATGTAAGGTCGTTTGGCTGGTTATAGAAGCAGTCTGCTTCAGCACGGCCGTTCATAAAAGCATCTCTGATTGTGTTTCTGTGTTCAGGGTAAATTGAATAGAATGGGTGAAGATAGTCAACTTCAGAAAGAGTTGCCTTGAAATCTTTATATTTTTCAAGAGCCTCTGCCATGCGTTTGGTGATATACATAGCACCCATAGCATAAGTGCGTTGCTCCTGATGATATGTTGTGTCAAAATGGAAGTCTGAATAAAGATGTTCAGTGCCTTCAAAATTATGGAAAGGCCTTGTTTTGACAAAAAATGAAGCGGTTTTATTTTTGTAAGTTAATCTCACTTCTGAAAGTTTTTCTTCATCATATGACGGAACTTCTGCTCTTAAAAGGTAACATTCGCCTTTCTTTAAAGCAGGAATCCCTACTTTATGAGAATGATTTTCTGAACTGAATTCAATTTCTCCTCTTTCAATATCCTTTTCAGGAGAGCCTACGAAAATCGGGAAAAGCTGAAGCGGGTTTTCCTTGCTTCCTTTATATGCTGCAGTCTGTTGCGGGTGAGAAACTGAAAGACCGTCAATATTTGTAACTGCAGGGATAATCATAAAGTTTGAAATGCCGATGTCGAAAGTATCGCATATATATCCTACACGGAGTTTGAAAAGGATAAGATTAAGTCCTTTTCTGAATTTTACTGCTCTCTGGTAGCCGAAATCTGCAATACCTTTTGTTCTGCCATAAGGCTGGTTGTCGATAAGTTCACCGTTGAGATAAAGAAGACTGCCTGAATTTTCGTAGCAGATGATTGCATCTTCTTCTTTCTTGCAGTCAACATAAACTGCGGCATAGTAAACACAGTTTCTCTGCTCTGTCATATAAATGATTTTGTCGCAGTCGCTGCCTTCTTTGTCAAAACGAAGCTGATTCCATTTGACAAAGCCTTGCTCCCAATGGAGATATTCTTCGCCTATATAATCGTTTTTAACACGTTTGTTTATGTAAGGCACAGAGTTTCTTTCTCCGCCTGATGAGAGAAGATAATCGCAGTCAAGTGTTTTGTTTCTTTCATAAAAATATTCTGTTTCAAATGCACCGTCAGTTTTCAGCACAAATGGACCAATCGTCATGAAATTAAGTGAGCGGTAAGAGGGAAAGGGGTTGTTTTCACTTGTCTTTAGAGTTTCAAAATCAATAGAGGCAATTTCGCCTTTTATAAAGTTTTCGTAGTTCATTTTACTTCCTCCTTTTAAGGGAATACTGCAACTTCATTGTAATATATTTACTGTTTCTTTTCAATAGTTTTTGGCTTGCTGAATATTAATTTAACTCCTGCATATAATAAGTTTACCAAGAAACTCCTTGTAAAGAGAGTGAATTTAATCAAAATGATGATTGACAATAAAAAACTTTTTTGATACAATACTTAAGAAGACCCGTCTTTTGTGGAAAGTCTGCAAGAGAGAGTGCGTCATGGGCTGAAAGCGCGCTTCAGATAAGTAGTAAGAACGGCAACACTTCGTGATACCCTTTAACTTAACAAAAAGAGCGGATACTCACGTATCAATTCGGGTGGCACCGCGGGTTAATTTTTTCAGTTTACTCGTCCCGGGAATTATTTCTTAATAATTCCCGGGACTTTTTATTTTATGATTATTATGCAAACGGAGGTATATAAAATGTACAGAACTCATCGTTGCAACGAAATAAGAGAGGAACACATCGGTCAAAAAATCCAGCTTGCCGGTTGGGTTGACGTTATACGTGACCATGGCGGTGTTCTTTTCGTGGATTTACGCGATGAAACAGGCGTAACACAGGTCGTGGTTCATGACGAAACTTTGCTTAAAGGTGTAAGCAAAGAAACTGTCTTATCTGTTTCAGGCGAAGTTACAAAACGTGACGAAAACACAGTCAATGCAAAAATCGAAACAGGTCTTGTAGAGCTTGTTGTTGATTCTCTCCAGGTTCTCGGCGTATGCTCAAGAGACCTTCCCTTTGAAATCGGCTCAAACGATACAAACGAAAACATCAGACTCAAGCACAGATTCCTTGACCTTCGTAACCCTGAACTTCACAACAATATCATTCTTCGTTCAAAGGTTATCGGCCATATGAGAAGACTTATGGAAGAAAGAGGTTTCCTGGATATCCAGACCCCCATTCTTACTGCTTCTTCACCTGAAGGCGCACGTGACTTCCTTGTTCCCAGCCGTAAACATCCCGGAAAATTTTATGCTCTTCCCCAGGCTCCCCAGCAGTTCAAACAGCTTCTCATGGTATCAGGCTTTGATAAATACTATCAGATTGCACCTTGCTTCCGTGATGAAGACGCACGTGCTGACCGTTCACCCGGTGAATTCTATCAGCTTGACTTTGAAATGGCTTTCTCAACTCAGGAAGAAGTTCTTGATGTGTGTGAAGGCGTAGTTGCAGATATTTTCCGTACATTCTCTGATAAGAAAATTACCGATACACCTTTCAGAAGAATTCCTTACAGAGAAGCTATGGCAAAATATGGTTCAGACAAACCTGACCTTCGTAACCCCCTTATAATCTGTGATCTTACAGATATGTTCAAGAGAGTCAAGTTCAAACCTTTCATGAACAAAAACGTAAGAGGTATCGTTACTCCCTGTAAAAACGAAAGATGGTTCTTTGATAAATCACTTGCTTTCGCTACAAAGCAGGCAAAAATGGCAGGTCTTGCTCATATCACTCTGCTTAATGCCGAAACTTATGAGTTCAAAGACGACCCCATCACAAAAGTGATGACAGAAGAAGAAAAGAGAGAAATTGTTGAACTCACAGGTGTTAACGAAGGCGAAACAATCTTCTTCATCTGCGATACAATTACAGACGTTGCAGATAAAAACGCAGGCGTTATCAGAACATGGCTCGGTAATGAACTTGGTCTTATCAAAAATGATTCATTTGAATTCTGTTTTGTTGTTGATTTCCCCATGTACGAACTTGACGAAACAACAGATAAAATTATCTTCACTCATAACCCGTTCTCAATGCCTCAGGGTGGTCTTGAAGCACTTGAAACAAAAGACCCCACAGAAGTTCTGGCATATCAGTACGACCTTGTTTGTAACGGTATTGAACTTGCTTCAGGTGCAGTAAGAAACCACAGCCCTGAAATTATGAGAAAAGCATTCGAAATTGCAGGCTATACTGAAGACGAAGTTAAGAAACGTTTCAGCGCTCTTTATAACGCATTCCAGTTTGGTGCTCCTCCTCATGCAGGTATGGCTCCCGGCGTTGACAGAATCGTAATGCTTCTTGCAGATACAGAAACAATCCGTGACGTTATCGCATTCCCCCTTGACGGTACTGCTCAGGACCAGATGCTTGGTGCTCCCGGCGTTGTTACTGAACTTCAGCTCTTCGAAGCAAACGTAAGCATCCGCGGTAAAGGCGGAGTTGAAGT
>JAZSFV010000152.1:0-10676 GCA_045532395.1 Acutalibacteraceae bacterium | reverse complement strand
AGGCGGCGTATGTCCCCTGACAGAAGAATTTGTTAAAACAATTATTGAAACCGCTGAGAAACACGATTTACTTCTTATCTGCGATGAAGTGCAGACAGGTAACGGAAGAACAGGTAAACTTTATTCATACATGAATTATGGCTTTACTCCTGACATTGTTTCAACTGCAAAAGGTCTTGCAGGCGGTCTTCCCCTTGGTGCAACACTTATGGGAGAAAAAGTTGAAAACACACTTACACCCTCCTCACACGGCTCAACATTCGGCGGAAATCCCGTTTGCTGTGCGGCTGCAAAAAGTGTTGTTAAAAGACTTGACGACCAACTTTTAAACGAAGTTAAAGCGAAATCAGAATATATTATCAGTGAACTGTCAAACGCAGAGGGCGTTAAAGGTGTAAGCGGGCTCGGTTTCATGCTTGGCGTTGAGACTGAAAAAGAAGCAAAGGATATTATTGCCGCTTGCCGTGAAAAAGGCTTGCTTGTAATCAGTGCAAAAACTAAAGTACGTCTTTTACCTGCTCTGAACATTGATTGGGATACACTTAAAGAAGCAATTGAAATTTTAAAAACTTGTTGTAAAGGAGAATAAAAAATGAAACATCTCTTAAAACTTTTGGACTGGTCACCTGAAGAAATTACTGAGGTTCTCAACCTTGCAGCCCAGCTTAAATACGAAAAGAAAAACGGAATCAAACATCACATTCTTGAGGGCAAAACTCTCGGTCTTATTTTCCAGAAATCCTCAACAAGAACACGTGTTTCTTTTGAAGTTGGCATGTATGACCTTGGTGGCTCTGCACTTTTCTTAAGTTCAAACGATTTACAGATTGGCAGAGGCGAGCCTATTGAAGATACTGCTCGTGTGCTTTCACGTTACCTTGACGGTATCATGATAAGAACTTACGCTCAGGAAGAAGTGGAAAAGCTTGCTGAATACGGTTCTATTCCGATTATCAACGGTCTTACAGACTTCTGCCACCCCTGTCAGGTGCTTGCAGACCTTATGACTATCAGAGAACATAAAGGCATGATTAAAGGCCGTAAACTCTGCTACATCGGTGACGGCAACAACATGGCGAACTCACTTATCGTTGGCGGTATCAAAATGGGCATGAAAGTTGCTATCGGTTGCCCCAAAGATTACCAGCCTGATGCAGAAATCATGAAATGGGCAGCAGAAAACGGTGATTTTCTTTGCACTGACGATATTTATGAAGCAGCAAAAGACGCAGACGTGCTTTATACTGACGTATGGGCTTCAATGGGTCAGGAAGGCGAAGCAGAAGAAAGAAAGAAAATCTTCAAGAATTACCAGATTAATGCAGATTTAATGGCAGTTGCAAAAGAAGACGCAATGGTTATGCATTGTCTTCCTGCACACAGAGGCGAAGAAATTACTGCAGACGTGCTTGAAGCACACGCAAACGAAATCTTCGACGAAGCTGAAAACAGACTCCACGCACAAAAAGCAGTTCTTGTTAAATGCTTTGAATAATAAAAAAAGCGGTGTAGAAACACCGCTTTTTTTATAAAGATTATATTTTATTATGCATTGATTTTAATCGGAATTTAATATAAAATCTAATTTATAAGGAGTGATAAAAATGAAATACATTAATACTTTCTCAAAAGAAATCCCCGTTTCTCAGGTTGCTCTCGGTTGCATGAGAATTGCTGATATGACAGACAATGAAGCTGACAAATATCTCTCTACTGCAGTTGAACTCGGCTATAATTATTTTGACCATGCAGATATTTACGGCGGTGGAAAATGCGAAGAAGTTTTCGGAAATGCGCTGGAAAGAAACAAAAGCTTAAGAGATAAAATTATCATTCAGACAAAATGCAGTATCCGTAAAGGAATGTATGATTTTTCAAAAGAACATATTGTATCATCAGTTGAAAACTCTTTAAAAAGATTAGGTGTTGATAAAATCGACGTTTTACTTCTTCACAGACCTGATTTACTTATGGAGCCTGAAGAAGTTGCAGAAGCTTTTGATAAACTTGAAAGCGAAGGTAAAGTTTCTGCTTTCGGAGTATCAAACCACAGTGCTATGCAGATTGAACTTCTTAAAACTGCAGTAAAACAGGGCCTTAAGATTAACCAGATGCAGTTAAGTATCACAAACGCTACAATGCTCTCAAGCGGTGCAAACGTAAACCTTGACAACCGTGACGGAATAAACAAAGACGGCTATCTTCGCGATTACTGCAGATTAAACGGTATTACAATCCAGCCCTGGTCACCTTTGCAGAGAGGTTTTATTTCAGGTTACTTCCTTGAAAACGGTGAAAACGCAGAGCTTGGAAAAACAATCAACGAAATGGCTGAAAAATATAACACCACTGACAGCGGTATTGCAATTGCATGGCTTCTTCGTTTGCCTGACAAGATGCAGCCTATCGTTGGGAGTACAAATCTGCAACGTATTACTGACATCGCAAAAGCATCGGAAATTACAATGACAAGAGAAGACTGGTATAAAATCTATCTTGCAGCAGGATATAAATTACCATAAATAAAAAGCAGGTTGAAGTTTTCGCTTCAACCTGTTTTTCTTAACCCTTTCGGATAATGATTTTTTGCTTTTCCGCCACTAACTTTCACTCCGCCGACTGAACAACTGTCTACCATAACAACCGCCCAACCATTTTCGCAGTTGGTTTCAAACTCCTCCCCACGCAAGAATTTTCCAATCTCTGCAGAATCGGCAGTAAGGTTAATTTTTCTTTTGAAACTTTCACCCATAGCCATAAAAAACTGATGGTGTGGCTTTATATAATTTTTTGCAATTTCGCCTATGGTGACACCGCACATAAATGCAGTGCCTTTGCTTATTTCAAAATCAGGGGTGAAATAAACGGGATTCCCGTTATACATGGTAACCTTTTCTTTATCATAAGAAACAAGCGTACTGTCAAGAAAATCGAATACAGTTTTATCAATTTTTTGTGGCTTTGAAATAAGTTTTTTCTTATCTTCATAGCCATCAATTTTATTATGAAGCACTGCCATGAACTGACCTTCGCCCTTTGATTTATGAGGGTAAAATCTTCGTGCGAAATTTATATTTTCGCAAGTGCAACCATCATAGAAAATACCGTCTGAAGTATTTTCTTTCACCCTTTCATTGACGGGGATAAGTTCAAATTCAGGGTGATTATCGAGAAACTCACAAACCGTCATTTCGTTTTCTTCCAAAGAGAAAGTGCAGGTGGCATACACGATATAACCACCGTTTTTAAGGCATTTTACTGCATTTTCAAGAATTTCAGATTGCCTTTCAGCACACATCTTTACATTATCTTCAGACCATTCTTCAATAGCTGTGTCGTCTTTTCTGAACATTCCCTCTCCTGAACAAGGTGCATCAACCATAATCATATCAAAAGTTTTGGGGAAAGTTTTCGCAAGACGTGAAGTATCCATACAGGTTGTAACACAGTTTTTAAGACCTAACCGCTCAATATTACCGGTTAAGATTTTACATCTTGAGGGGATAATTTCGTTGGAAACCAGAAGACCGTTTTCACCAAGTTTATTCTTAATCTGTGTGCTTTTTCCACCGGGAGATGCGCACATATCAAGGACTTTCCAGTCTTCATCAATATCAACACATTCAGCAGGTGCCATAGCGCCCGGCTCCTGAATATAAATCATTCCTGCGTGGTGGTAAGGGTGGTTACCTGCTTTTTCATAATCAAGATAAAAGCCATTTTCAACATAAGGGATTTTCTCTTTGCCGAAAATATTAATCTTCTCAAATTCTTCCAAAGAGATTTTTTGGCTATTCACACGAAAACCTTTTACTGAATTTTCGTTTATCGCTTTTATGTAATCTTCATATTCATTGCCTAAAAGTTTTTTCATTCTTCCGGCAAATTCAGGGGGTAAAATTTTCATTCTTCTACATTCATCTCCACATGAAGCATAACCATTCCCACAGATGTCATGGCAGCAGTTTCTGTCCTTAAAATTCTTGAGCCTAAAGAAACTGTTTTTCCGCCAGATGCTATTGCATCTTCAACTTCTTTATCTTCAAAACCGCCTTCAGGGCCGATAATTATGCCGATTTTCATACCTTTTTTAATTTGTGAAAGGGCTTCTTTCGTATCAAGCATTCCCCTTTTACTCTCAAAAGGCACTAAAAACAAGTCCATTTCCTGTGCTTTAGACATCGCTTGTTTATAACTTAAAACATCCTCAACCTGCGGGATTTTGCAGCGTTTGCTCTGCTTTGCGGCACTTTCTGAAATCGCCTGCCAACGCCCCACCTTTGACTTCTTTTTCTTATCATCAAGCTTTACAACACATCGTTTCATCTCAACGGGATAAATTTTATCCACACCCAATTCAACGGTTTTCTGGATAATAAACTCCATTTTATCACCTTTGGGAAGTGCCTGAAAAAGGCAGATTTCCACGGGCAAATCAGTATTCTGATAATTTTCTTTTGTTATTTCTGCAACGCAGGTTTCACCGTCAAGACTTTTAATCTCGCATAAATTGCTTACACCGTTTTCACTGACTAAAATCTCGTCACCGACGTGCATTCTTACAACATTTTTTATGTGGTTAAAATCTGCGCCCTCAATATAATAACAATCACCTTTACGTGAATTATCTTCTACGAAAAAATTAAACATTTTTCCACCGCCTTTATGTGTGTATTATACCAAACTTTTTACTCGTTGACAATAGTTTAAAGTGTGTGGTAAAATATTTTCGTTAAAATAACACGGAGGTGTTTTTATGATAATTTTTGATTCAGAAAACAAGGTTTTCAAGCTTGATACCTGCGAAAGTACATATCTTATCGGTATCTATGAAGAAAACTATATTTTAAACTACTATTACGGTGCACCAATTCCCGAAACCTGCGTTGGTGACCTTTTTGAAAGACATGTAAATGCTTCTTTCAGCCTTGCTAACCCCGTTATCGGAGAAAACGGATTTACTCCTGACTGTGCGCCTATGGAATACGGCACAAATGGTGCAGCAGACTTCAGAGTTTCTGCACTTTCAGTTAAAAACGCAAATGGTGACACAACAACTGACATCCGTTACGTTGGGCACAATATTTACAAAGGCAAACCCTCTCTTTCTCCCCTGCCTTATGTTTATGCCAACAACGATGACGAAGCAGACACACTTGACATTTACGCAGAAGACAAAGTAACAGGCTTAAAAGTTACACTCCGTTATACTGTTTTTGAAAAAATGGGCGCTATGACAAGAAGCGTAATTGTGGAAAACGGCTCAGATAAAGGCATGGACATCAAGAGAGTTTTCAGCCTTTGTCTTGACTTGCCCACAATGGATTATGATATGATTACTTTCTACGGCAGACACGCAAAAGAAAGAAGCCGTGAGCAGAGAAGACTTGCGCACGGTCTTCAGGGAATCCACAGTAAACGCGGTGCATCAAGCCATTGCCACAATCCTTTTGTTGCACTTCTTAAACGCGGTGCAGACGAAGACCAGGGCGAAGCATTAGGCTTCAACCTTGTTTACAGCGGTAACTTCTCTGCAGTTGCAGAATGCGATTTCAACTCTGCAACACGTTTTATTATGGGTATTAACCCTGAAGATTTCTCATGGCACCTTGAATCAGGCGAAAGTTTCACATCACCTGAATGTGTAATGGTTTACACAAACAAAGGTCTTGGTGAAATGAGCAGAATTTACCACAGACTTTATAACAATAACCTTGTACGCGGTAAATATAAATACGAAAAACGTCCTTTACTTATCAACAGTTGGGAAGCAGCATATTTTGATTTTGATACTGACAAGCTTGTTTCTTTTGCAGAAAGAGCAAAGGAAGCAGGCCTGAATACGCTTGTTATGGACGACGGTTGGTTTGGCGTAAGAAATTCAGACAACTGCTCATTGGGCGACTGGTACGTTAACGAAGATAAACTCCCCGGCGGGCTTGACCCACTTATTGAAAGAGTTAATGCACTTGGTCTTAAATTCGGCATCTGGTATGAGCCTGAAATGATTTCACCTGATTCTGACCTTTACCGTGCACACCCTGACTGGTGCGTTCATGTTGAGGGCAGAGAGCCTATGCTTGGCAGACGTCAGTTAGTGCTTGACGTATCCCGTGAAGATGTAAGAGATAATATTTTCAACCAGATGTATTCAGTTCTTTCAAAACATAAAATTGACTATGTTAAATGGGACTTTAACCGCAACATTTCAGACGCAGGCTCTGCAATTCTCCCCGTTGACAAAAAGCAGGAGTTTTTCCACCGTTTCATAATGGGTACTTATGATTTGATGGACAGATTCACAAAAGCATTCCCCGACATTCTCTTTGAAAACTGCTCAGGCGGTGGCGGAAGATTTGACCCCGGTATGCTCTATTATTCACCTCAGATTTGGGCAAGCGACCAGACAGACGCAATTGAAAGACTTACAATTCAGTACGGCACATCAATCTGCTACCCTGCTTCAACAATGGGTGCTCACGTTTCCGCTTCAAGCAGAACAGGTTACGATACAAAAGGCAACGTTGCATTATGGGGTACTTTCGGCTATGAACTCGACCCCAACAAGCTGACAGACGATGAAAAAGTTCTCGTAAAAGAACAGGTCAACGAATACCATAAATATTACGACCTTATCCATTACGGCGACCTTTACAGACTTATTGACCCTTACTTCAACCATTTCAGATGTGCTTGGTCTTTCGTATCTCCTGATAAGAATGAAGTCCTCGCAACTGTAGTTACAATGCGTCTTGACAGAGATTTCCCTGTATTCATTCTCAAACTGAAAGGTCTTGACCCTGAAAAGAAATACATCCACGAAGAAACAGGCAAAGTTTATTCAGGCGCATACCTTATGAACGCAGGTATTAACCTTACAAAAACTTGCTTACGTGACGGCGAAAGCATTAAGTTCTATTTCAAGGCACAGTAAAATAAATCTCTTAAAACTGCCCATTTTTTGGGCAGTTTTTTTATTGACAAATTACTTTCTCCTGAATATAATTAGTTAGGTAACTAAATAATTTTATTAATTATAATTTGAATTGGAGGTTTTATTATGCTTGATAAACCACATCATACAACCGATTTAAATACTGATTTTGATAAACTTACGGAAGGTATGCTGATAAATGATGTTTCACGGCTTTTTGACGGCAGAGTCAGGCGTGAAACTGAAAGGGCAGGTTTCCCCCAAGGGTACAGAAGAATTGTTTTTCATCTTTCCCACAACGATAAACTGACGCAGAATGAGCTTACAAAGCTTACTCACATGAAAGCGCCGTCAATCAGTGTTCAGCTTCAGAAAATGAAACAGGAAAATCTCATAACAAGAACTGCTGACGAAAATGATTTGAGAAAAAGTTATATTTCTCTTACCGAGAAAGGCATAGAATGTGAAAAGTCTTTTATTTCAAAATGTAAAGAAACTGAAAAAGTTATGTTAGAAGGTTTTACGGAAGATGAACTTAAAAATCTTAAAAATTATCTGAAAAGGATTACCGAAAATCTTCTTTCTGACATGGAGGAAAACAGATGAAACTTATTAAATTTTTAAAACCTTACTGGTTTTTTGCACTTATGACACCGATTACGATGATTGGCGAAGTGCTTATTGACCTTATGCTCCCTACCCTTATGTCAAAAATCGTTGACGAAGGTGTTTTAGGGCATGACTTCCAGCTTATTATAAAAACAGGTTTACTTATGCTTTTATTAGCAGTATGCGGCGGTATATGTGGTGTAGGCTCTTCTGCGTTCAGCGGTGCTACTTCACATTCTTTCAGCCGGGATCTCAGGAACGAAGCGTTTTCAAGAGTTATGGATTTATCTTTTCAGCAGACAGATAAATTCACAACCGGCTCTCTTGTTACAAGAATGACAACTGACATTAACCTGATTCAACAGTTTGTTGATTTGGTGCTGAGAATGTTTGTACGCTCGTTTATGATGTTTGCAGGCGGAATTATAATGATGCTCAGGCTTAATGTTGATTTCGGCATTGTGCTTGTTATTGCTTTGCCTATTGAACTTATTGCTATGTTTATTATCATCGGCAAGGTTTCCCCTCTTTTTAAAACATTACAGAAAAAACTTGATAAAGTAAACAGTGTCGTTCAGGAAAATGTATCAGGTGCGAGAGTTGTAAAAGCTTATGTGCGTGAAGATTTTGAAACAAAACGTTTTTCAAAAGCAAACGATGATTTGACTGAAACCGCACTTAAAGTTCAGAAAACTATGGCAATTTTAGCCCCCGTACTTACAATTGTCTTAAACGTATCTGTTGTTGCAATTATTTTAATCGGCGGAGAAAAAATCGAAGCTGCAGCAAGCGATATGAAAATCGGCAGTATCATGGCTGCAATTACTTACATTACTCAGATTCTTCATTCAATTACAATGGTAAGCATGATGTTCCAGTCTATCACAAGAGCAAAGGCATCTGCAGACAGAATCAGCGAAATCCTCGAAACTGAACCCGTTATCAGAACAGGTGATAAAAAAATCGATTCAATTGGCGAAATCGAGTTTGAAAACGTTAATTTCTTCTATCCCGGATTTGAGGGAAAAACAGTTCTTAACAACCTTAATCTTAAAATCAAAAAAGGTGAAAATATCGCAATTTTAGGTTCAACCGGTTCAGGTAAAACATCTCTTATAAACCTTATTGCACGTTTTTACGATGTTTCTTCAGGATCTCTTAAAATTGATGGCACAGATATACGCGAAATTAACCTTGAAAGTTTACGCGATAAAATAAGCATCGTAATGCAGAAGACTGAACTTTTCTCAGGAACGGTAAATTCAAACCTTCGTTGGGGTAAAGAAGACGCTGACGAAGACAAAATAAAACTTGCTGCAGAAATTGCGGAAGCTTATGAATTCATTGACAAAATGCCTGATAAATTTGACGGATACGTTGCAGAAAAAGGTGCTTCCCTTTCAGGCGGACAGAAGCAGAGAATGTCTATTGCACGTTCAATACTTAAAAACCCTGATGTACTTATTTTTGACGACAGTACTTCTGCATTGGACCTTTCAACTGAAGCACGTCTTCGCAAAAAACTCTTTGAAAAGATGAAAGGCACAACTGTTATTACTATCGCTCAAAGAATTGCGAGCATTAAAAACTGCGACAGAATTGTTGTAATAGACGAAGGAAATTTAGTTGCCGTGGGCACACATGATGAACTTCTGGAAAACAGCGAAGTTTACCGCGATATTTACGAATCACAGATGAAGAAAGGAGATGTTTCAAATGCCTGAAATTAAAAACCCACCTCCTTTCAAAAATCCTCCACCTAAAAGAGATGAAAAATTCGGAGGTCCTATGGGCAGACCCGGCAGAGGTCCGGGACCTGTTATGACAGTTGAAAAAGCAAAAAACACTAAAGGTACTGTCAAAAAACTTCTTTCCTATATCGGAAAAAGTAAATATCTTTTTATTTCGCTGACAGTTGTAATGCTCGTAATTACAGGCTTAAACCTTATAGCCCCCGCTTTACAGCAAAAGGCAATTGACTTAATTACACTTACTGACGGCAGACTCACAGTAGATAAAGAAGCCTTTTTATCAACATTGGGCATATTGATTATAACTTATGTGATTTCATCTTTGTTTACTTATTTTCAGGGACTTTTCTCTGCAAAACTTTCAACTGCAACGGTAAGAAAACTTCGCTTTGACCTTTTTCATCGCCTTGTGAGACTGCCAATCAAATATACTGATACTCACAACCACGGCGATATTATGAGCCGAATGACAAACGACGTTGAAAACATTTCAAACACAGTTTCATCTTCTGTGGCATCGCTTATTTCTGCAGTTTTAAGCGTTATCGGCTCAATCGTGATAATGATTCTCTACTCCCCTCTCATGACACTTATCAGCGTTTTAACGGTTGTTCTTACTATAATCGTAAGCGCAAATATGTCAAAATACATGAGAAGGTTTTACAAGCAACAACAGGAAGTGCTTGGTGAAATGAACGGCCATGTTGAAGAAATGGTAACGGGATATAAAACTGTTGTCGCTTTTTCAAAAGAGCAGAAATCAAAAGATCAGTTTAACGATATTTCTTCAAGGTTCAGAAAAGTTGCAATAAAAGCGCAGATTTTAAGCGGTTGCATGGGACCTCTGATGAATATTATTTCTAACTTCAGTTTTATTCTTGTTGCACTTTCAGGTGCGTACTTTGCATTCAAAGCAAGTCATATCGGCGGTGTGCTTGCTCCCGGCGGAGTAATTTCCGTTGGTATAATTCAGGCTTTTATTCTTTATTCAAGGCAACTGTCACGTCCTATTAACGAAATTGCAAACCAGTATGCACTTATTCAGAACTCAATCGCAGGTGCAGAAAGAATTTTTGCAGTTATGGACCATGAGGCTGAAAAAGATGATGGCAAAAAAGAATTCAAGGCAGAAAATGTACGCGGTGATATCAGCTTTAAAAACGTATGTTTTGGCTATAACGAAAAAAAACAAGTTCTTAAAAACTTCACTCTCGACGTAAAACAAGGCCAGAAAATCGCAATTGTAGGCGCAACAGGCTCAGGCAAAACAACTGTAGTTAACCTGCTTACACGTTTTTATGATATTGACAGTGGTGAAATCACAATTGACGGCACAAGCATTTTTGATATTCCCAAAGATGAACTGAGAAAAGCAATTGCAA
>JAZSFV010000252.1:0-17448 GCA_045532395.1 Acutalibacteraceae bacterium | reverse complement strand
AGTAATATCAAAGTCTGCAATAACACCATCTTTAAGAGGACGTACTGCTACGATAGAACCGGGAGTTCTGCCGATCATTTCTTTTGCTTCAGTTCCTACCGCAACAACTTTAGGCGGATTTGAACGCTCGTCTACCGCAACAACTGAAGGCTCTCTTATTACTATACCCTTGCCTTTAACGAATACAAGAGTATTCGCAGTTCCAAGGTCTATACCTACTTCCTGTGTGAATAACATATCTATTCTCCTTTTCTGAATTTTATGGTGTTTACAATTTCGTGGAAATTGATTTTTTCAAAAAGCTGTGTATCTGCTGTGATTTTCACAAAATACGTTCTTCCCTCTGCAGAGAAAACGTAAACTGCAATTTTATTTTCAAGCTGAAGTCGTGTGGCAGTTGCAAAAGAAAAATCAACATTATCTTTTTTGACTTCGCCTAAATCCGAAAGCATATCTTCAATTTCTTTTACGCAGTTTATGCTGGACATTGACGCTCTTTCGTTGACTGTGATTTCTGCAATTTTGCCGTTTTCGTTATACACAAGTTTTACAAGGTCATGGCTCTTGTTCTGCCAGTTCTCCGGAATTGCAACCTTGAAAAACTCCGTATGAATTTCATTTTCCGCCAAAAGAATGTGCGGGAAAGAAACTTTCTCCGTCACATATTCTCCCTTGTCATTTTTTACGGGATTTTTGTTTGCATCTTCTGTGGCAATTATCATGTTTCCCTGTGAATCACACATAAGAAATCCGTTTTCGTCGACCAACGCTTTATACGTCTTTCCCATTGTGTCCGTAGCGGTTCTGATAATGGTTTCCGGCGGTGACTGCGTTGGGTTTTTAGCACATGAACACAACATCAGAAGCACAAAACACAAGAAAAAAATCACTGCTCTGTATAGTTTTTTCATATCATGTTTTCTCCGCATGAAAATATTGATTTTAAAATAAGGTATTCATCATAGCATTATATCATATATTAATAAATATTTAAAGTATCTATGTAACAAAATTTCTGATAATTTTTACAATTATATGTAATAGTGACTAATATTGTTATAATAATACTGTTAATATGTACGATTTATTAATTGACAAAAAGTGACCGTATGATATAATTATTATCGTAAATTTATCTTGCTCAGGTGAAAGGAGAGCTTTGTTTATGGGATATACAAAAGAAGATATACTCCGTATTGCAGAAGAAAAGAAAGTTGAGTTTGTAAGATTACAATTTACTGACGTTTTCGGTACTCCGAAAAACGTTGCAATTACAGTTAAGCAACTTTCAAAAGCTCTCGACGGCGAATGCATGTTTGACGGCTCTTCAATCGAAGGTTTTGTACGTATTGACGAGTCTGATATGTACCTTAAGCCTGACCTTGATTCATTCTCAGTTTTCCCCTGGAGACCTGAAACTGCAAGAATGATGTGTGACGTTTATTCAACAGACGGCACACCTTTCATGGGCGACCCCAGAAACGTTCTCAAAAAAGTTATCAAAGAAGCTGAAGACATGGGCTACAGCTTCAACGTTGGCCCTGAATGTGAATTTTTCCTTTTCAAACGTGATGAAAACGGAAACCCCACAACACAGACTGCAGACAAAGCAGGCTACTTTGACCTTGGCACAATCGACCTCGGTGAAAACTGCAGACGTGATATGTGCGTAGCACTTGAAAAAATCGGTTTTGAAATAGAAGCTTCTCACCATGAATGTGCTGACGGTCAGCATGAAATCGGATTCCGTTTCGGTGAAGTTCTCCGTGTTGCAGACGACGTTGTAACATTCAAATATGTTGTCAAAACAATCGCAGACCGTCACGGACTTCACGCAACATTCATGCCCAAACCTGTTTACGGCATCTGCGGAAGCGGTATGCACACAAACATGTCTCTTTTCAAAGACGGCAAAAATGCTTTCTATGACCCTGATGACGAATTGGGCTTAAGCAAAGACGCTTACTCTTTCATTGCCGGCGTTATGGAACACATCAAGGGAATCACATCCTTTGCAAACCCTCTTGTAAACTCATACAAACGTCTTGTTCCCGGATATGAAGCACCCGTTTACATCTCATGGAGTGCAAGTAACAGAAGCAGTCTTTTAAGAATCCCCTCTGCAAGAGGTAAGGCAACACGAGTTGAACTCAGAAGCCCCGACCCCTCATGCAACCCTTATCTTGAAATGGCGCTCTGCCTTGCTGCAGGTCTTGACGGAATCAAGAGAGGTCTTAAACCCGTACCTCCCACATATGCTAACCTTTACGATATGAGTGAAGAAGAGTTAAAGGCAAACAACATCGAAACTCTTCCCAAATCTCTTGAAGAAGCAATCAACGAAAGCATCAAAGACCCGTTCATCAAAGAAACTGTCGGCGAACACATTTTCGAAAAATATATCGAAGGTAAAAAAGCTGAATGGCACGCATACACCACAGCAGTTTCCCAGTGGGAAATCGACAGATACCTTATTAAATATTAAAAAACAGGCAGCTCATAACAGCTGCCTTTTCTATGCTCTTAGCAAGGTGATAAAAATGAAGACAAATAAGAAAAATATCGCGGTAATTATCTGCTGCGTTGTTTCTGCAATTGCGATTGTGTGGGCAACCGTAAGTTTTATCGGCACAAAAAACACTGCACCTGAACTTGAAACACAGCTCAACACATCAGGTGGTTCGGGAAATACAAAACCGCAGAAAGAGGAATATGTTTTCAAGCCTCACTGCACAGAGTCAACTGACCCGCAGAAGTACGCACTTAAAACTGAAATCTTTTCAGGAAACACAAAAATTGACAAGTTCACATCCGACAAATTCGATTTCGGTTACGACAACAACTACACACCTGCAGAAGGTATCATCACTTTCAGAGGAAACAACTTCCGTGATGGTGCATCTTACGGCACAGCAGACCTTACAAACAAGAAATTTTCACCTGTTTTGTGGAGAGCACACACAGGCTCTATGGAAAGCGGTTCAGGCTATCCCGCATGGACAGGAAGCGGTTGGACAGGACAACCTCTTATCGTGAAATGGGACAATGAAACAAAAAACAACATGAATATTTTCCCCGAAAAGAAAGCAAAGGAAAATCTTGTTGAAGCTATCTATGCCACAATGGCAGGTAAAATTTATTTCATAGACATTGAAGACGGTCAGCCTACAAGACAACCTATGAGCCTTGGTTATGTTTTCAAGGGCGCAGGTGCGCTTGACCCACGAGGTTATCCCATTATGTACGTAGGTGCAGGCGACTATACTCCCGGCGGAGCTACACCTAAAATGTTTATAATAAGCCTTATTGACTGCACAGTTATGAAGCAATATGACGGAAGCGACCGCCTTGCTCACAGAACATGGGGTGCTTTTGACTCATCTGCCCTTGTTTGTGCTGAAACAGATACACTTGTTTATCCTTGTGAAAATGGTCTTATTTATTCAATCCGCCTTAATTCATCTTACGACAAAGCAAACGGAAAAGTTTCAATAAATCCTGACGAACCTGTAAAATTAAAGCTTACTACAAACAGAAACAAAAGCACTACTTTCTGGTACGGCTTTGAAACAAGCGCAGTTTTCTACGGACAGTACATGTATATTGCAGATAACGGTGGTCTTCTTTATTGCATCGATATGCAGAATTTTGAAGTTATGTGGATGCAGGACGTTGTTGACGACACAAACTGCTCTCCCGTACTGGAAGTTGAAAACGGCAAGCCCTACCTTTACATTTCCACATCGCTTCACTGGACAAAAAGAAACGGCAGAGGCGATATTCCCGTATTCAAAATTGATGCAGAAACAGGCGAATATGTCTGGAAAAAAGTTTATAACTGCACAACCGTTGAGGGAACATCAGGCGGTGTTCAGGGAACAATTGCTCTTGGTAAAAACGATTGCGAAGACCTGATTTTCGTGCCACTTGCTCATTATCCTAACAGATATCAGGGCGGTATTGCGGCTATAAATAAAAATACCGGTGAAGAAGTCTGGTACTATGCAGAAGATTCATACACATGGTCTTCGCCAAGCGTTATTACGGGCAGTGACGGAAACAGTGTTGTCATAAACTGCGACCTTGCCGGCGACATCGTAATGCTCGATGCAAAAACGGGTAATCTGATTGATAAAATCAGACCTGCCGGTATCATGGAAGCATCACCTGCTTTTTACAACGATATAATGGTTATCGGCTTGAGAAGCAGTTCAATTGTAGGAATCAAGCTGACATGAGTAAGGCAGGAATATATATTCACATTCCGTTTTGCCTGACAAAATGTCCTTACTGCGACTTTTTTTCCATGCGGGCAGACGATGAAAAAAAAGATAAATATCTTGACGCATTAAAAAAAGAAATATTGTTTCATGAAAATATTTCTGCAGACACAATTTACCTTGGCGGAGGTACACCTTCCGTTTTCGGCAAAGACAGATTAAAAGAAATTATTACTCTTGCTAAAAAGCAGTTTGATTTTTCAGACGGCGAAATCACCGTTGAAATAAACCCGTCAAGCTGCGATGAAGAATTGATAAAGGCTCTTCACGAATCAGGAGTAAACAGAATTTCTATGGGTCTGCAGTCAGCCGTAAATGAAGAAAGAAAAATTCTCGGCAGACACTCAGACCTCCCGAAAATCAAGGAAATAATTTCTCTCTGCAAAAAACATTCAATTGAAAATATTTCTCTTGACGTTATGCTTGGCGTGCCTGAACAGACAACGGAAAGTCTTTTGAAAACTCTTGGTTTTGTTGTAAATTCGGGTGCTACACATATAAGTGCATACATTCTTAAAATTGAAGAAAACACACTTTTTTTCAGGAGACAGAATACACTGAATTTACCTGATGAAGATACGGTCTGTGACATGTACGAAACGGTGTGTGACTTTTTAGAAAAAAATAATTTCAGGCAATATGAAATTTCTAATTTTTCAAAACCAGGTTTCGAAAGCAGACATAATCTTAAATATTGGAACTCCGAAGAATATTTAGGCTTAGGCGTTGCAGCGCACTCTTTTATGAATGACAAAAGATTTTACCATGAAAGAAATTTTGAAGAATATCTTAAAAACCCTCGTCTCTATATTCCCGACGGTGATGGCGGAAGTTTTGAAGAATTTGCCATGCTTAAATTAAGGCTTGCAGACGGTCTTAACAAAGAAGAAACTTTGCAGAAATTCGGTGAAGAAAAATTCGCTGAACTTCTCGGAAAATCTTCAAAATTTATAAAGATGAATCTTATGGCTTTTGATTCTGAAAATCTTAAATTCACACGTCAGGGTTTTCTTCTTTCAAACACAATTTTATCTGAAATTCTTTGATACGGCTGTTATTTTACAGCCGTATTTTTTGTTGACTTTATTTAAAGATTGTATTAGAATATTTTTAACAATGAAAGGAGTGATTCCATGAGCAGTATCACAAAAATTCTTGCTACAATTCTTGCTTTTCTCCAGCTCGTTTTTACCGGCATAAGCTACGGTGACTTCGGCGAAAAGAAAGCAGAAGAAAAAACAGAAACAGAAATTGTAAACAATATTGACGGACAGACAAACATGTCAGACTCAATTAAATTTGCAAACGAAGTAAAAAACAAAGCTCAGGCAAAATACATAAACCCTGAAAGAACAGGTTATGAGATGAAAAACTCTCAGATGATTTTTACTCATTCTTTAGGAAATAAAAATTCTGCAACACTTACGGACCTTGAGGGAAATGTTTATATTGCAGATTCTTTCGACACATATTTTATCGAAGAAAACGGTAAGACATATTATTCTTCCGATTCATCTGAAGTCGGCAGAGTAAACACAATAAGACTTGGCTTATATTATTACGACTGCCACGTAAGAGATTTTGACGGTAAATCAGAAAATTTCAAGGTTGATAAAAACTATCACCTTTACGGTGACAGACTTTACAGCCAGTCCACGCTCTTTGCTTGCGAAGAAACAACTGCTTTAAAAGAATTCGGAAGTATCATCAGAATCCCTGCAGATAAAGTTGTATCTTTCCAGGCTAAGGATGCCGGCGGAGTTTACCCCAACACAACAGGCGAAACTCCAAACGCAGAATACGTTGCTTTCGATATTAAGGACGTGGGTGTAGTTGGTTTTATCGTGCCTAATAACGGCACTGTAAAACTTACAACTCTTTACCTTGAAGACGGCTATTATCTGCTTAAATTTATAGCAAATTATACTGCAGGTACAGGCATAAACAAGCATGACGAAACAGGCTCATCACCCCTTAATAATGTAACTTTCGGCACAAGAATTTACACAGATAAAACTCATTCTTTTGACGGTATTGAGAAAGAAACTTACATTGAAAGAAATCCCCTTTCTGATATAGTTGTGGATTCAACTGATTCAGGTGCCCGTTTCTTAGGTTATGACGGTTTAAGAGGCGCATATACTTTCACAATGAACGGCACTGATTTCACAACTGCTTATAACAACCCTGAAAGACAGTACAAAGCACCTATAACAATTACTTCTGACGATAAAGACAGAACTTTCTATATAAGAATGTTCGGCACAAACGGTTGCCTTGAAGCAGGTGCAATTCTTGACGACAAGAATACACTTGTTCCCATTGATGTTGAAGTTTGTAAAAACTTCCAGGGCGACGGCGGCGAACCTTTCTACAGCGTTAAAGATTACCAGTACGGTGACAGTTTCTTCCCCGTTTCGATTAAAGCAAATGAAGAGCTTTCATTCACACTTCTTAACCTTTATCAGAACTGGGGCAAATATCCGCTCAAACAGTTATCATCAATCGAATTTCACGTATCATACTATCACCTTTCAACAGGCACAACAGAATCAAACTGTATTGCACCATACTTCGTGTTTGGAAAAGACGGCTGGACTCTTCCCGATTTCAGAACAAGAAGCGGTATCATCTGGCCTGAACAGCCTCAGTTCAATTCAGTAGGTATTTTAAAATTTGCAAACTACACACCAAAAGCTCTTGGACTTTTTGATACAGAAAATGTTCTCAGCGAATATGTTGAAGCACAAATCGATTCTGTAGGTCAGACTTATTCTGATATTACTAACAGATACATCTCCGACTGCGGTTCTTACGAATATGCTTTGCGTCACGTAGAATTCCCCCAGACTGACGAAAACAGAACATATTACGAGGTTGAAATCAACTTCCTTCGCGATGTTGATTTTGCAAACTTCAAGAGAGACTTTGATTTGTTTTATTTTGACGGAAGATATGTTAAGTTTGATAAGGCAGGCTACCTTGACGAAAACAATAACCCCGTGCAGACAGATGTTCATACCGGCCCTGCAACAAAATATTATACTCTCGGAAACGAATCACCTTACTTCAGTTTTTATGACGTAACAGATGATACTCTCAACCAGGTTGAAAGCAGATTCGGTTGCAGTTTCGGTCTTGTAGTTCGTGACAGTGAAATTGTCATGGGCGGAGAAAAGAAAGATATTCCCCTTGTTTTCAGAGAGGAATCTACAAGAGAAAAATCTGCAGGCACTCTTACTCTTGACAGTGAAAAAACATCTTTCAAATCAGGAGATTCAATTAAACTGACTCTTATTCTTCTTCCATGGGGTCAGGGCACAGAGCAGACAGATTTGCAGGTGCAGGCTGTACGTGAAGACAGTGCTCTCAAACCCGTTACCGTTACTGCAACAAAAGGCACTGTAAAAGAAGATAAATTTGTTCCCATTGTTATTGCAGAAAACGGCGAAGCAGAATTCTCAATCAAAGGCGGCAGAAACAATATCGCAGTCAGAGTTGACAATTTTACAAACCTTGAATGTCCCGACATTTACATGAACGGCGAAAAATTAGACCTTGCTTCTTCAAACGGATACGACGGTTACGCAGTTTATTATAACGATGACGGCACATACAGTTTCAGTTTTGTTTACGAAGCAAAAGACCCTGACACAGTTTATAATTTCAGAGTAGTGCAGTAAAATGAACAGTATATTTATAATCTATCTTGCAATCATAAACGTGATCACTTTTATAGTTTTCGGCATCGATAAAAAACGTGCTGTTAACCATAAATGGAGAATCCCTGAAGCAACTTTATTTCTTCTGTCAATCCTCGGTGGTTCTTTCGGCGGTATAATCGGAATGTGCCTTTTCCGCCATAAAACAAGAAAGTTTATTTTCCGGCTGGGACTTCCACTTATACTGATTGCAGAAATTGCATGTATCTGCTTTTATATGTACAAATAATAAAAACCCTCGTAATTTACTTACGAGGGTTTTATTTTGTCATAAACTAAATCAGATATACCAAATCCAGCCGAAGAGAACAATTATAATTATCCACTGCCACCATGCATAAGTAACCTGAATGTTAAATGTTTTTGTATATTTACCATCTGTTGATTTTACGGTAACTGTAGTTTCACCGGTCTTTGCTCCGTAAATATTACCGTCTTCACCAACTGTTACTATTGATTCGTCAGCAGAAGTCCATTTTAAGTTCTTGTTCTGTGCTGAAGAATCAACAAGTTCTTTCATGTTCTTTGTTGCGTTGTAATTAATTACAATCGCTTCTTTTTTATCTTCTGTTGTTCCGCCGGGATTAGAAGTAGACGGTGCAGTACCTTTGAACTCTAAAGTCTGTCCTGCAGCAACGAGGTTATTGATGTCAAGTTTTTCAGTCTTGCTTCTTCCGCAGAACCACAAACCACCTGCAAAAGTCTCTGTCTTCATGAAATCTTTATGAAGGAAAATAAGTCCGTCAATTTTGCTTATATCTTTATTTGCCTTAAGAGTGAAAGATACAATTGTTTCTTCATTTGCAAGTTTTATTAATTTACCGCTGTTATATTTTGAATTAGCAGCCCATGTTGCAAAAGCGACTTTATATCTGTCCTTCACGCTTTTCTGTGACCAGTAAGACGGATTTGAGTTACGGTTTTTATAGAAATCATCGGGAGATTTCCAGTTGCCGTTTGTTTCGTAAGAAGATGCCATCTTGCCTTCAAAAGTAAGGAAAGATTTAAGACTTGAACCTGTGTTCTGCATTTCAAATGCATTGCCGTCATAAATTACCGGTACCTGCATTGAGAAAATGTAGTAGTTGGTTTTAAGGTTTACGCTGACTTTAACAGTTTCACCTTTTTTTACAGATGTTTTATCTGTTTTAATGCTGAATGTTGCCTTGTAGTCTTTTTCCGAAGCGGCGGCCGAAGATGAAATCGCTGCAATACCTGTGGGAATTAACATTACCAACAGCATTAAAACAGAAATTACTTTACAAAAAGTTCTTTTCATTTTCGCAATCACTCCTTTTTATTTTGTTTGTGAAATCTCAGTTTCACCGTTTACAGCTGAGTTTATAGTCGTAAGGTCATAAACGTCAATTGCTGTATCGTTATACAAATCTGCTGCAAAGAAGATAGGATCTTCTTCTTCAACTTCCATATCACCATTTACCATAGCGGCAAGAATTGAGGCATCATAAATATCAACAACGCCGTCACCGTTCAGGTCGCCGAAAATAACGATTGTGTATGTTTTCCATATTTCACCGTTACGGTAAACTGTTAATATTGAGCCTGTACCTACACCGTCAGAAAGTTTTACAGTCACGCTTTCTGAATATTCAACGTAACCTTCAAGATTTTCAAGACCGATGTCCAGGCCGTATATAAGTCCGAGTTCTTCGTCAATAACTGTGGTTGAACCTTCAGCTGCTCTGAAGTAACCTTCAAGCTGCGGAATTTCAATTGTTTCGCGTGAAAGTTCTTCACCGCAGACTGAGCAGTAAACAACCATATCGTAAGAGCCTGCACTTTCATATGTTGCAGGAACTTCGTTTTCTTTAACTGCTTCAGATTCTGTGTGACCAAGGGCATCAATTGTTTCCTGTGCTACAAAAATTTCGCCACAAACATCACAGTGTTCACCTTCTGTCAGCCCTGAAGTTGTACATGTAGGTGCAACTGCATCGTCAATCACTTCTGTATGACCGGGAGCGGTTACATACTCTGCTATAAAAGAATCTCCACAGTTAGAACAAGTATATGTGGTGTAGCCGTCTTCTGTACAAGTAGGTGCTGTTTCTACCGCTACATAACGATGTCCCGTTTTGTAAAGAACTTCTTCTGCAAGTGTTATACCGCACACGGTACAGCTACGGATTCTGAAACCATCTTCAGTACAGGTAGCAGGTGTTATTATCTGCCAATCACTCAAAACGTGTTCATGAGATGTGGGGTCAACACCATGATAAATGATGGTCTGCCCTGTCTGATATACATTGGTTATGTCAACTTCATTTGTTTCTGAACGACCTACAAAAAGGTAACCCTGTGGGGCTGATGAAGTCTTAAGGAAATCAAGGCTTATAAAAATGTATTCGGAAAAATCATCAATATCTTCGTTAGCTTTAAGAGTAAAGCTGACTATCTTTTCTTCCTCTTCAAGCATCAGAAGTTCAGAACGCGATGAATCCCCTGACCATGAAGCAAACACAGTTTTGTACCTGTTCTTCACATCTTCACTTGTCCAGAACTCTTTATTTGAGTTCCTTTTAGCAAAAAGATGATCCGTAATTGTCCAGTTACCATTTGTATTGTAGGCATCTGCCATGGATCCTTCAAAAGTAAGGAAAGATGAAACATTGCTATCGTCGGTATTCTGCAATGTAAATTTCTGGTAATCGTAAATAACAACGAGTGATGCTGCAAAGATGTAGTAATTTGTTTTAAGATAAACACTTACAGTAACATCTTCGCCTGATTTAGCTGAAGTTTTGTCTGTTTCTATTCTGAATTCGGCTATATAGTCCGATTCGTCTGCCGCGTAGACAGACGAACCGAAAATACCAAAAATCAGAACAATAGTCATTGCCAGGCTCAAAAGCCTGAAAGCAAACTTGCTTTTTTTCATATAACCACGTCTTAAATAAAAATTTTTGATTATGCTTCAGGAGTATCGGGTGTTTCGGGAGTTGCAGGAACTTTGATTTCTTCTGCGATTTCAGTAAGAGCTTTGAAAATTGAAGATGCTGCTCTGTTACCGAGTGAAATAAGTTCATGGTAGCTGATGAGTGTATAGTCGTTATCGGGAACAATGTAGCCAAGAGCATCGTTGCAAAGACCGAATGCTGTGAGTTCTTTATCGCCGAAGATTTCGATTGCTGATTTGTACTGGAAGTCCTGACGAGAGAAAGAACCGTCTGCTGTGATTGAACCGCCGCCGTAAACAAGGTCTGTTACCATTTCACCGGGAACCATAACTGCCTTCATTTTCTGGCCGATTTCTACATAACCTGTTTCTGTAACAACTTCGTAGCTGCCGTCAGCTTTTTTGAGAATGTTGTAGTTAACAAGGTTAAGTCTGCCTGCAAGTTTGATGAAGTTGTTAGTTACGGGAACTCTGATTTCTTTAATGATTACGTTAAGGAGAGGATCAAGTTCTACTTCTTCAACAGGTGTCCAGCCCTCGTACCAGATTGTGTAACCCTGAAGGTTGTAGTCTGCGATTTCTTTATCAATGATTGATTTGCCTGAAATCTTATCGTTTGCAAGAATTTCTTCTTCTGTCATATTGAGAGCAAGAAGGATTCTGCCGATTTCTGTACCGTAACGGATAGATTCTTCATAACGGTGTACTGTGGGAACACCGTCACCTGTAAGACCTCTTGCCATGTAGATACCTGCGATAGCGCCGTTGATGAAGTAGAAGTTGTAACCTTCGCCACCTTCGTTTACTGCAAGAGCATCGTCTTCATATTCGTTAAGGTATTTTTCGATGTAGTAGATGTATTCACCGCAGAGTTCACGGCCTGTGCCTTTACCGTCGTCTGTAGGAAGACCTGCAACTTCGGGATGAGCTGCCATGTTTGCGATAATTGTGGGAGTTGCTGTAACATCGTCAGGAGTAAATACAAGACGTGTTATTGTATTATCTTTTGCTGTTGCTGAAGGACGGTTTTTGTTGTCAAAATAGCCGTCACCGATTTCTTTCTTTGAATATGTAAGAGTACCGGGCTTCATATCATCAAGTGCTACGCCCATAGCTTTTGCTGATCTTTCAACTACAACTTTCATGTAGTCTTCGTCGACACCTTTTTCCAATTCACCAAAACCGAGCCAGCCTTTAGCAAAGTTGCCGAGAAGTTTGGGGAAGAGATTTGTCCAGAGACCCTGTGTATCGATACCACTGTGTGAGTGAGTAGCTGCAACGTTAACGCTTGCAAGTTTAACGCCTTTTTCTGCTGCGATCTGAGCAGCCTGTTCACGGATTGCTCTGATGTGTTTGTTTGAAACACCGATTGAGTCGATTGTTGCAAAGATTGAAACGCCTCTGCCTGAACCGTCATCAAGAGCGATGATTCTTACTTTCATATCGTCAACGATCGCTTCAACATTGTTTGAGAAACCGTTGTTGGGATCGATAAAGCCGACGAGATAATTTTCTTTTGTTACCCAGTCATCAGGAACATGGCTTGCGTTTGCATAACCGAGTTTCCCCTGTGCATTTGCTGAAGGTGCATTCTGGTACCCTGTACCTGCATAGAAGTTTTCACTCTTATATTCTGCTTCATCTTTGAATGATTCGGGATCAGGAACAGTATTTGCAAGAGCATTGAGAATACCTGATGCAAGAACTTCAAGATACTGGAAGAAAACATACTTGAGTTCATTCACATCGCCGATGTTAAGGATTGCATCTTTTGCACCGGGGATAGAAAGAATGTCAAACTGCTGGCCGTTGAGAGTTATTAACCACTGATTTTCCGGCTGAGCATGACGTTCATTGTAGCCGTCTACATAGTCTTTGAAAAGCTGTTCAACATTTGAAAGTGTTGCATCGTCTGTGTTGAAAATATCATTGAAAATATTTTCAACTGTTGCTTCTTCTGCGTTAGCGAATGTGAAAGATGAAAAAACCATCATCATCGCAAGAACGATAGAAACTACTTTTAAAAATTTCTTTTTCATAACTAAAACTCCTTTTATTTTTATGAATATCACTCCATATTTGAATCATAGCATATTTATCAGTTTTTTTCAATAGACATTTTGCGAATTATCGTCTTTTTCTCTTACCTTTTTTTCTGTTTGTATAAATAACAAGACCTGCATATCCGCCGGCAACGGCAAAAATAAGGATGAATATAATTTTGCCGATTGTACTTTCCCATGCTGCAGAAAAGAGACCACCGATTGCAAGAATCAGACTTCGGCTTACATTCTTTGATGCCACAAGCTCAACAGTGGCGATTTCTTTGCCTGCATAATAAACGGTTGCTGTGCCTACCTTATCGCCCGCTTTGATTGGTGCCTTTATTTCTTTTGGGGTGTCAGTATTTGGTTTTATATATAAACCTGACGGATCAAGATTTGACGGCACAAGGGCAGAAACATCTTCTGCAGCGACAAGTTCAATTGTCTTTGCTGACCAGGAGTATTTCACATCCGCCACGGTTACAATATCGTTTTCACGTGCTACAACTTTGTATTTTATGTTTGCAAAAGTCCATTCAATCATCTTTTTGCATTCGATAAACGATATGTTTTCTGCAATTTCTCCGATTTTTGCATCTTTAGGATTTGCACCCATAATAATAGCGATATAGTTATATCCGTTTTTGCTTGCCTTTGTAACAATACATCTGCCTGCGTCATCAGTTGTACCTGTTTTGATACCTGTTACGTAAGGAAGATAACAATCTGTGTAGTTGGAATTAATCATAAGATTTGTTGCAGGAAGAAGTCTTTCTTCGCTCATATTTGTTTTGGGCAATGTATAGCTTGTCTGTCCGATGATTTTTTCAAAAACAGGATATTTAAGGGCCTCTTTACAAATTAAATAAATATCATGGGCAGTTGTGTACTGTCCTTCTTCGTCAAGACCGTGTACATTTACATAATTTGTGTTTGTGCAACCGATCGCCTTTGCTTTATCGTTCATCAATTTAAGAAAACCGTCAACAGAACCGCCTACATACTGGGCAATTACCACTGCCGCTTCGTTAGCACTCTTTACCATAAGGCAGTTGAGCAAATCATACATTGTAACCTTTTCACCGGGAAGAAGACCTGCAACAGAGGAGTCCGTTCCTGCAAGGCAGTCTATCGCGTACTGAGAAACTTCAACCGACACATTAAGGTCTTTGCATTTTTCAAGAGCAATAAGCGCCGTCATAATTTTTGTAAGGCTGGCAGGAGCCATACGTTTATTATAATTTTTGTTGAAAACCGCCTCGTCATTGTCAAGACAAATCATGCACGCAACGTCTGCACGAAGCTCAATTGCGTCGTTATATTCCGCATAACACGTCATCGGTGTTAATATAGACAGAAAAATTATTGAAGTTAATAAAAAAATTACTACTTTTTTCATAGACATTTCACCCATATTGTTGTATAATACATTATTATATATTAATTTTTTGCGTATATCAAGAGTTTTGATTTATTTTACAGACAGAAAAGGAGGTTATGTCTTTGCTTTATGTAACCGGTGATACACACGGCAACATCAATCGTTTTTCTGCAAAAGAACTAAAGAAACTGAAAAAAGGCGATACCCTTTTTGTGTGCGGTGATTTCGGCTTTATCTGGGACAACAGCCCTCAGGAAAAAAAGAATCTCAAAAAACTTTCTTCAAAAAAATATACAATCTGTTTTATCGACGGCACTCATGAAAATTTCGACCTTTTAAAAGAATATAAACTCGGCACTTACAAAGGAGGACTTGCAAGAAAAATAAGCAACAACATTTATTACCTTCAAAGAGGGCAGATTTATGAATTTGAAGGGAAAAGCATTTTCGTAATGGGCGGCGGCGAAAGTCCCGATATAGATTTAAGATACGAAAAAGACACATGGTCCAGCGAAGAAACACCAATAAGACAAGAGCTTATTGACGGAGCAAAAAGGCTTCAGGAAAGGGATTTCTCAGTTGATTTTATTCTCTCCCACGAGCCTCCTGCAAAAATCAAAAGCCTTCTTCTTCTGCAGGATACAGAATCAGCAAGAATTACGGGGCTTAACACATATCTTGAAGAATTAAGTCAGTCATGCGAATTCGGTTGTTGGTATTTCGGAAGCATGCACATAGATAAATATATTTCTTCAACTCACATAGGCGTTTATCAGAAAATTCTCAACATGACAACAAAAAATTCTCTGACAGGCGATATTGTTCAGACTGTTTAATATTTAAGGAGTAGATAGATTATGAAAAACACAGAAAAAACAATGGAAAAAATTGTTGCTCTCTGTAAAGGCAGAGGCTTCATCTTCGCCGGTAGTGAAATCTACGGCGGTCTTGCAAACACATGGGACTACGGCCCTCTCGGCGCAAGACTTAAAAACAACGTAAAAGACACATGGAGAAAAAGATTCATTCAGGAAAGGAAAAACAGCTACGAGGTTGACGCTGATATTCTCATGCACCCCAGAGTATGGGAAGCAAGTGGCCACGTTGCAAGTTTCTCTGACCCGCTTCTTGACTGTAAAGAATGTAAAATGCGTCACAGAGCTGACAACCTTATCGACGATTTCGACGAAAACGCCCATGCTGACGGCATGACAAAAGAAGAAATGTTTGAGTATATCAAGGCTCATTCAATCCCCTGCCCCAACTGCGGCAAACACAACTTCACAGATATCCGCGAATTCAACCTTATGTTCCAGACTTTCCGCGGTGTTACCAACGATTCAAAGAGCATTATCTACCTTCGTCCTGAAAATGCTCAGGGTGAATATGTAAACTTCCTCAACGTACAGCGTACAATGAGAGCAAAACTCCCCTTCAGCATCGGTCAGATAGGTAAAGCTTTCCGTAACGAAATTACTCCCGGCAACTTTACTTTCAGAACAATCGAATTTGAGCAGATGGAATTCCAGACTTTCTGTAAAGAAGGCACAGACAACGACCTTTACGATTACTTCAAAGAATATGGCATGCAGTATTATAAAGACCTTGGTATCAAAGAAGAAAATCTTCGTTACCACGACCATGAAAAACTTGCCCACTACGCAAAAGCTGCTTGTGACATAGAATTCCTTTTCCCCTTTGGTTGGGGCGAAATCAACGGTACTCACAACAGAACAGACTTTGACCTTACAAGACATCAGGAATACAGCGGTCAGAGAATTGACTACCTTGACCCTGAAACAAACGAAAGATATATCCCCTATATCATCGAATCAACATATGGTCTTGACAGAACTGTTCTTGCTCTTCTTTGCGAAGCTTATGACGAAGAAGTTATCGATGCAGAAAAGAACGACACCCGTGTAGTTCTCCACCTGAGCCCTGCAGTTGCTCCTTACAAAGCAGCAGTTCTGCCCCTTTCAAAGAAACTTTCAGAAGATGCTCTTAAAGTTTACGAAAAACTTAACAAACACTTCATGACAGACTTTGACGAAACAGGCTCAATCGGTAAAAGATACCGCCGTGAAGACGAAATCGGTACACCCTTCTGCATCACATACGACTTTGAATCAGCAGAAGACGGTTGCGTGACAGTAAGAGAAAGAGATTCAATGGAACAGGTAAGACTTCCCATTGATGAAGTTGCAGCTTATATTGAAGAAAAAATTAAATTCTAAGTAATAAAAGGGAGTTTACGAAACTCCCTTTTTTATTTTGCATCTCTTATTCAACAAAAAAAGACGGTCTGATGACCGTCTTTTTTATTCATTTATTCTGTGGCACTTAATTCTTTAATAAGACCAACAAGCGACTCGAAAAATTTCTTCAATGCGTCCCAGAAGGTAACATCCCATCTGGCAGTAGTGTCTTCATTTTCCGCAGTCATCGGAACAATTTCCAGAGTTTCTGTGTCATACACCATAAACTGGGGATATTTTTCGTTGCTGTTAATATTGAAATCCGGATTGTTAATCATCTCTACCATAAGGCAGTTAACTGAATCAGGAAACTCCTTATGTTCAAGATTTTTGATAAACCATGTTTTTTCAGGATAAAGACAGGTTGAAGCATCCACCTTTTTATCAGGTGAGATATACGTGCTTTTACCTTTTAATACAACTGATGCAATATAATCATCGCTGAGGTCTTCGTCAACTGTGCCCACTGTTGCACCCAGAGAAGCTCCGGGAATTTCAATGCCGTATATCTTCTTATAAGTTCCGTCACCATTGGGAATACCCAACGGTCCTCCCTGACCCTCTATATAAACAGTGGGAATATTTGTGTAAACTTCAAGAGCATTTACTGACGGAAAAGCAATAGCAAGCAGTGAAAAAACAACTGTTAAGCTTAATAAACCAGCCATTGCTTTTCTGATTGTTTTTTTATATAAAAGTACCTTTTATTTTTTTATTTCGATGGGGAGATCTGTATCGGTTTCAACGTGTGAGAAGAAGAACTGCTCTCTCTCCGGTGTGTTGATAATAGTAACCGGTTTAATCTGATTAAGAACTTTACCCTGAGAACGGAGATATTCTCTGTA
>JAZSFV010000057.1:0-1560 GCA_045532395.1 Acutalibacteraceae bacterium | reverse complement strand
GGTAATGACCCTATGCTTATGTTTTTCACATCAGGTACAACGGGTTATCCCAAAATTGCCGCACATTCACATAAATATCCTCTCGGTCACTTCATTACTGCAAAATATTGGCACTGCGTAAGAGAAGACGGAGTTCATTTCACAATTTCCGATACAGGTTGGGGTAAAGCACTCTGGGGTAAACTCTACGGTCAGTGGCTCTGCGAAGGTGCAGTATTTGTTTACGACTTTGACCGTTTCAATGCTGCAGACATTCTTCCTATGTTTGCAAAATATCATATCACAACTTTCTGTGCACCTCCCACAATGTACAGAATGTTAATCAAGCAGGATATTTCACAGTACGATTTAAGTTCAATCGTTCACGCAACAACTGCAGGTGAAGCACTTAACCCTGAAGTTTTCAAACAGTTTGAGAAAACAACAGGTCTTCGTATCATGGAGGGCTTCGGTCAGACAGAAACAACTCTTACAATCGCAAACCTTGCAGGTATGCAGCCTAAAGTAGGCTCAATGGGTAAACCGATTCCGCTTTACGATATCGACATCGTAGACCCTGACGGAAACCCCGTAGGTGTTGGTGAAAACGGTGAAATCGTTGTACGTACAGATAAATACGTACCCAACGGCTTGTTCCTTGGCTACCATAACGATGAAGAAAAAACAAAAGAAGCATGGCACGACGGCATGTACCATACAGGCGACGTTGCATGGCGAGATGAAGACGGTTACTTCTGGTATGTGGGCCGTGCTGATGACGTTATCAAATCATCAGGCTATCGTATCGGACCGTTTGAAATCGAAAACGTTATCATGGAACTTCCCTATGTTCTTGAATGTGGTGTTTCAGCAGCTCCCGATGTACTTCGCGGTCAGGTAGTTAAAGCAAGTATTGTTCTGACTAAAGGTACAGTCGGCACAGAAGAACTCAAGAAAGAAATCCAGAACTACGTCAAAGAGAAAACAGCACCTTACAAATACCCGAGAATTGTTGTTTTCAAAGATGAATTACCCAAGACAATCAGCGGTAAAATCCAGAGAAATAAATTATAATTCGGGTGTGGGCTTTGCCCACCATAAACTTTCTGTTATGCACTATGCACTTTGCATTCAAATTATAATTTGAAACGTAGGGCAGGGGCTTGCTTCTGCCCTGATTGTTGGTTTTATGCAGATTTCATAATATTTCCCAAAAATATTACCTGAACATTAAACAATAAATTTTATTGACAAATACGTCAGAGTTTGATATAATTCTATAGTAATAATGGCTTTGATGGAGAGTGTTGTTACTGTCCCTTTCAAAGAGAGCCGCCGTTTGGTGTGAGTGCGGTAAAGAAAGGTAACGATTTGTAGCTCCGGAGCTGAAAAGAAGAAAGCATTTTTGTAAGTAGAACTTTTCCGTGAATGCTGCGTTAATGCATAAGGTTTGCTGGAACCTGAGCGGCGTTTTTATAACGCAATTTGAGTGGTACCGCGGGCAACAGATATTGGTGCTCGTCTTAAAGGATAATGTCTTTGGGACGGGCTTTTATTTCTGTCCTGAATGAAAAAGGAGAA
>JAZSFV010000209.1:0-2920 GCA_045532395.1 Acutalibacteraceae bacterium | reverse complement strand
GGTGTTTCTACTCTCGCAAGGCTTCTTGCAGGCTTTTACAGACAGCACAAAGTGCAGATTTCACAGGCGGAGTACCTGAAACCCGTGCTTGATAACTACGATTCAATTATAGAAACTGTTGAATCAAGCATTGATACGGTTTATAACGATTTTGCTGTGACTGCAGGTGAAATTGCAGCTGCACGTTTCCAGACAAAAATTGACGATTCAATCGACATGTTGAATACTGCAATTGCAAGAGTTGAAAATAGCACTGTGAAGACTGCAGAAATCAAAGAAAAGGTTATGTATGCAAACGAAATGCTCAACAGCATTGATAGTAGTCTTGAAATTTATAAGATATAGTTTATGATTTCTGATTATTTAAATTTCGGAAATTGTATATAGACCGATGATGTTAAAAAAGCTTCCTTGCCGGCAGTAAGGAAGCTTTTTGTGTATAAAACCGGACCTGATAATTTAATCAGTGAAAACAAATAATTACAATTATTACATGTTGAAAAGAAAGTAAAAAAATGATATAATGACAAAAACACAGGAGGTGGACCAGGATGATGACAATTATTGCATTTTTAAGCGATATTCCCATGTACATTGCTCAGATGATTTCAGAAATTACAGGTGCTGACAGATCTGCGTTTGTAGATGTATTCAGTGATGTTTTTGCGAAGATAATCGAGTTTGCAGAAAAACTTTTAGGATAATTTTCAAAATATATTTATTAAGCACTACTTAAAAACAAAAGGCTATCTCTTGCGAGATAGCCTTTAAATCTTTTGACTTAAACTTATTTTGAAAGTTTTTCAAGAAGCATTTTTGAGCAATCAATCTGGTTGGGGATGTTGCCGTTTTCGTCTTTAACTCTCCAGATGTCGGGTGTGATTTCGTCAGCAACATAGATTTTGCCGTTTTCGTCGTAACCAACTTCGATTTTGAAGTCGATAAGCTGAAGACCAAGACCTGCAAGTTCTTCTCTGAGAACTGCGCCAACTTTTTCTACAACGTCAAGTGCTTCGTCGTACTGACCTTCTTTAAGAATACCTTTCATAAGGCAGATTCTTTCTGTAACAAGGGGATCGCCCTGAGCGTCACTCTTAAGAGTAACTTCTTTATAGCAGGGGTCAAAAGCAATACCTTCTTCAATATCGAAACGACGGCAGAAGCTACCTGCTGTATAGTAACGAAGAACAAATTCAAGGGGAGGAACTGTAAGGTTACGAACTTTCATAAGTCCTTCTTCTACATTTGCATCAATAAAGTGTGTGGGGATTCCGTTTTTCTCCATAAGTTCGAAGAAATATTTTGAAATTGCAAGGCCGATTTTACCTTTACCTTCAACGCTGCCACCTACTGTGTTTGAGCCGGGGTCGAAAACGCCGTTTTCGCCAGTTGCTGAATCCTTGAAGAAAAGATGAACGATACCTGTTTCTTCGTCAAGAAGAACGTTTTTAGTTTTGCCTTCATACAATTTTTTCATTTTAAAGACTCCTTCCGTCGCCTTTCGACAACGATATAAAATTTAACGATGATATTATATCACACAAATAATTTATCTGTAAATAAAAAATTTGCAATTTTTTTAATTTTTACATCTCGTTGTTTCTATGGCTTTTTGTGACTTTTCTTTTTGTGTAAAATAACAAATCAGGGCATGTAGGGGTTTTCTTCGTATTCATAATCTTCAGGCATAACCATAGGTCTGAAGTAGTTTATTGAATAGTCAATGCCCCATTGACCTCTCTTGCCCTTCCAATAATGAGAGTGAGGCTCAATTGAAAGCATTGCATCATAGTCAAGTGTATAGAGAATATCCATAACAACAGGCCAGTTGATCATATCAAGACCTGCGGGAGCATCGTCGTGATGTTCACCATTTACAGTTACAACACCTTTTAAATGGAAATGATAGAATCTCTTGCCCCAATCGAGCATTTCCTGAAGATAATCGCCGCCTCTGCCAAGACAATGTGAAATGTCGTACTTGATGCCAAGTTCAGGCAAAGCAGATAAAACTACAGTCCATGCTTTAGGCTCAATTACAAAGTTTTCCCAGTCACAGTTATAAACTGAAATTTTTACGTTTTTATCTTTTGCGAAATCAATGAGTTCTCCAAGATACTTGATTGCAATGTTGCAGTTTTCGTAAAAACTCTTGCTTTCTGTGTAGTTTACACCGCAGTTGTAAACAGGGCAGCCTATAATTGAAGCGGCAGTGATAACTTTTTTGTCAGCGTCAAGTGCTTCGGGGATAATTTCGCCGTTTTCGTCAACTCTTGTCATGCCCCATCTGCCCATTGAACCTACTGCAACGTTATATTTTTCACTGTAGCCTTTGATTGACTCTGCTTTTGAAAGAAATTCATCAGCATCGTAGTTGTGGTTAACGCAGAATTCTATTGCTTCAAGACCTTTGTCAGCAACGTACTTGAAGTTGCCTTCTTCCCAACCGTTTATAATACCAAGTTTCATAATTTATCACCTCATTTTTAATGTTAATTTTATTGTATATCGGCAGTAAAAGTTTGTCAACAACTTATTTTGAATTTTGTTTAATCGTGTAAGGTTCTGTCGGGAGTGATAAATTGTCTTTTTTTAGCGGAAATCGGCATATTTTGCCTTGAGCTTATATAGCAATAATATACAAAAACATAAAAAACAGTGTGTTATAATTTGTCGAAACATTGCAAAATATCGAAAAAATATCATAAAATCGTTGACAATTGGAAGAAAGTGGTATATTATTTGAGCAGATAAAATTCCGGGGGGAGCGAGATGGAAAAAGGGTGTATGAAACGAGGAAAATATGTAGTTGAAGAATCGGAAAATTCCGGCTTTTATTCTGTATCATTTGTAAACGATGAATCAAAAGAAATAATCAACATAAAAAGCGATGAAAGAAATTCTCTTTCATCGCTTTTTT
>JAZSFV010000059.1:0-8005 GCA_045532395.1 Acutalibacteraceae bacterium | reverse complement strand
GGATTTTCAAGAGCGCCGCCGATGTATTCAAGTTCCTTACGGATAAGGTAACCGCCAACTGCGGGAAGATAATCTGCAACACCTGTTGTTGATGAGTGAGCTCTGTGGGCTGAACCGAAAGCATCGTTTACATAAACTTCTGCAAGTGAAGCAAGTGCTTTTGAGAATTCAGGATCATTCTTTGTTTCTTCTGCATGGAAACGAACGTTTTCAAGAAGAAGAACTTCGCCTTCTTTAAGGTCAGCTGCAAGTGACTGTGCACTTTCGCCGATAACGTCTTTAGCCATTTTAACTTCAAGACCGAGGAGTTCGCCAAGTCTTGCTGCTACGGGAGCAAGTGAAAATTCAGGTTTGAATTCGCCCTTGGGTCTGCCGAGATGTGAGCAAAGGATGAGCTTTGCACCGTTATCGAGAAGATATTTGATAGTGGGGAGTGAAGCAACGATTCTCTTATCGCTTGTGATAACTCCGTTTTCCATCTTTACGTTAAAGTCGCAACGAACAAGGACTTTCTTGCCTTTTACGTCAATGTCTTCAACTGATTTCTTGTTTAATACGTTCATTTCCTTAACTTCCTTTCAGAATTTATTTACGTTGTTATATTATAGTATAGGGTTTTTCTGTGCTTTATACACACTATCCCTACTTACCGCATACTATTGTATTATATATACGAAAATTTTTCAAGTGGCAATATGGATAAACATTACAATTTTTTTGTTAAAGTTTTGTCATATTAAGTAGACAGAACTTCTTTCAGCAACGTTCTTATCAACCATTGGTTGATATATTTTGATATTTTTTGGAGTTTTTTATATTTTTTGCGTTTTTTACCATTGACAGTTGACTTAAAGTAGAGTAACATTAGATGTAATTTAACGCACGGAAACACCCGGTTTCCGTTTTTTATAGGAGGAAATTATTATGGCAAGAGTATTCAATTTTTCAGCAGGTCCTTCAATGTTACCTGAATCAATTTTAAACCGTGCTGCAGCGGAGATTCTCGACTACGAAGGCAGCGGACAGTCTGTAATGGAAATGTCACACCGTTCAAAAGTTTTTGACAAAATCGCAAAAGACACTGAGGCTCTTTTCAGAGAAGTTTATAACATTCCTGAAAACTACAAGGTTCTTTTCCTTCAGGGCGGTGCTTCACTTCAGTTTGCAGCTATCCCCCTTAACCTTATGAACAAAAACAAAAAAGCTGACTACGTCCTTACAGGTCAGTTCTCAACAAAGAGCTATAAAGAAGCTGCTAAATACGGCGAAGTTAAGGCAATCGCTTCTTCAAAGGATGAGAACTTCTCATATATCCCCAAACTTACAAAAGAAGACATCAGCCCTGACGCAGATTACGTCCACATCTGCTTCAACAATACAATCTACGGAACAAAATACCCCTATATCCCTGAAACAGGAGATATTCCTCTCGTTGCCGATGTATCTTCATGCTTCCTTTCCGAGCCCCTTGACATCAGCAAATTCGGCATGATTTACGGTGGTGCACAGAAAAACGTAGCACCTGCAGGTTTGACAATCGTTATTATCCGCGAAGACCTTATCGGCAACGCAAGAGAGGAATGTCCCTCAATTACAGATTACAAGCAGGTTGCAGACGCAGATTCAATGTACAACACACCTCCCTGCTGGAACATCTATATGTGCAAACTTATGCTCGAATGGATTAAAACAACAGGTGGTCTTGAAGCTATGAAAGAAAGAAACATCAAGAAGGCTTCAATCCTTTACGATTACATTGATTCAACTGATTTCTATATCAACACAGTAAGAAAAGAAGACCGTTCAATGATGAACGTAACTTTCGTAACACCCAACGATGTACTCAATGCTAAATTTGTTGAAGAAGCAACAAAAGCAGGTTTCGTAAACCTTAAAGGCCACCGTTCAGTAGGCGGTATGAGAGCATCAATCTACAACTCAATGCCCATTGAAGGCGTTGAAAAACTCGTTGAATTCATGAAAGAATTCGAACAGAAAAACAGCTGACAGGAGAGAAAAACATGAACAACATTCTCACTTTAAATAAAATCGCAGCTTGCGGTACAGATAAATTTGATAAAGCAAAATATGTTTGCGGCGAAGATGTACAGAATCCCATCGCAATTATGGTAAGAAGCGCATCAATGCACGAAATAGTTCTTGATAAAAACACAATCGCTATTGCACGTGCAGGTGCAGGCACAAACAACATTCCTGTTGAAAAATGTGCAGAAGACGGCGTATGCGTTTTCAACACTCCCGGTGCTAATGCAAACGCAGTTAAAGAGCTTGTAATCCTTGGTCTTCTTATGGCTTCACGTAAAGTCGGCAACGCTCTTGACTGGTGCAAAACTCTCAAAGGCGAAGGCGACGAAGTAGGCAAGAAAGTTGAAAAAGGCAAATCTGCTTTCACAGGCCCTGAAATTCTCGGCAAAACACTGGGTGTTGTAGGTCTTGGTGCTATCGGCGCATTAGTTGCAAATGCGGCAAATGCTCTGGGCATGACAATCGTAGGTTACGACCCCTTCATTACCGAAGAAGGCAAAAAGAAATTACCTGCAGACACAGTTATCTATTCTGACCTTAATGACCTTTATAAAGCAAGTGATTACATCTCACTTCATCTTCCCCTTAATGACAGCACAAAGAACATGATTAACAAAGATACTTTTGCTATCATGAAAGACAATGTCAGAATCGTAAACTTTGCTCGTGGCGGACTTGTTGATTCTGATGCTCTTATCGAGGCTCTCGGAAACGGTAAATGTGCCGCTTACGTTACAGACTTCCCCTCAGACGAAGTTATCGGCGTAGACGGAGTTACTGCTATCCCCCACCTTGGTGCTTCAACACCTGAAAGTGAAGACAACTGCGCTATGATGGCGGCAGATGAACTTATTGCTTACATCGAAAAAGGTGAAATCAAAAACTCTGTAAATCTTCCCAACATGCTCCTTGATGAAGTAAACGGCGCACGCACATGCGTTATCCACAAAGATGACGAAGCAGTGCTTAATG
This sequence comes from Acutalibacteraceae bacterium, assembly GCA_045532395.1. GTDB lineage: Bacteria > Bacillota > Clostridia > Oscillospirales > Acutalibacteraceae > SIG575. The sequence goes on along the minus strand of JAZSFV010000059.1, from coordinate 4,987 downwards.
CTATCAAGGCTATCCTCGGCGATGTGAAAACTGCTGCAAAGAAAGGCTTTGCTTACACAGTAGCAGATGTTGATGCAGATATCGATGCACTTCAGGCTATCGACGGAGTTAAGAGAGTAAGAGTCCTTAAGTAAGTTATGGTAGGCAGAAATACGTATGCATTAAATCATTCGTATTCACCTGCATTACCCTAATCTCCTTCTATAAAACAAAATCCCCGCAATTGTACTGGACGGCAATTGCGGGGGTTTTGTTTATCTGACTAATATTAAAATTATAAATAACGTAACCAGTAAAAGAAATTCAATTACTGTAATTGTAATAAATGTCATTCGTTTTTTCTTGACACTGATTTATTTTTGAAGTATCATCTTATATGTAGAGATTAAAAAATCTCACAAATTGAACAGAAAGGAAAATTTTGTTATGAAACGTTTTACAGCAATTGTAGCATTACTCCTCGCATTCAGTTTTACAGCTTGTTCTAACTCTACCAAGAACAACAATCAAGAGCAAAGCAACACAACAAAAACAAATTCAGTAATTTCAGATACTGAAGAAGTCTCCGAAACAAATCGTGAAAACTTCTATGAAAAGACCACTATTGAAGAAGTCAGCAATCAGGATATAGTTACTAACGAAACAAGTGAAACTACAAAAAATCCTGACAAAAAGCCTTCCGATACTACGACACAGAAAACTACTAACGCAGATAAAACGACAAAGCCTCAGACAACGCCCGCACCTTCCAAGAAGTTGCCGAATTATACTCCTGAGTCTGAAATAGTAACTTTGTTTAACAAAATCAACAAATACAGAGAAGAAAAAGGCTTAAACAAACTTGTGTTAGACCCTGCACTTTGCAAAATGGCATACATAAGAGCTGAAGAACAGAAAGTTTTAAAAGGTCATACACGCCCTGACAACAGCAAGTATTATTCCATTTTAGACGAATATAATTATTCATATATGGGTTGCGGAGAAAACATTGCTTTCTTCCCTGATTTATCTCCTGACGATATATTTAACAAATGGAAAGGCTCTGCCGAGCATGATGCAAACATGACCGAAAGCAGATGGACAAAATCGGGCATCGCTTTGTATAAAAATGCTGACGGCCGTTACACTATAGTCCATCTTTTCGCCTGCTGAATTATATAAATTATTTTAAAAAAGAACCTATCGGTTTAACGCCGATAGGTTCTTTCAATATTATTTCTTCTTACATTCAAAGCAGAGCCAGTTGCTCTTTTCGTGACGTGCCACGATTTCGAAACCATATTTTTCAAATGCATCTGTCACTTCTTTTTCTCTCACGTCAATAATACCGCTTGTGATGAAAATGCCGTCATCGGCTAAATAATCATGAACCTGTGATGTAAAGAGAATGATAATATCTGCTACGATATTTGCTACGATAACATCAAATTTGCCCGTAACTTTATCAGCGAGATTGCCGTGAATAACCTTGAGTTTATCTTCGCCGAAACCATTCACTTCACCGTTTTCTTTAGCAGTTTTTACTGCAAGCTTGTCAATATCAACGCCGGTTGCATTTTCCGCACCAAGAAGCAAAGATGCAACAGAAAGAATACCGCTTCCGCAACCAAGGTCAAGCACTGTTTTACCCGGCTCTATATATTTTTCAAGTGTTTCAAGGCAAAGACGCGTTGTTTCGTGAGTGCCTGAACCAAAAGCAAGCCCCGGCTCAATGCTTAAAACCGCCCTGCCCTCTGAATCAACATTTTCTTCCCACAAAGGACGGATAAGGAGTTTTTCACCGATTTTCATGGGCTTGAAATACGCTTTCCAGTTGTTTTCCCAGTCTTCATTACGACAGGCTTTTGTATCAATGTTATGTTCAATACCTACAGCCTTATATCTTTCGCTTAAGAAAGCAACGGCTTCAAGAGGATTTTCTTCAGGAGAAATGTAAACATGAACAATGCCCTTTGTTCTGTCTTTTTTAAGCAAATCTTCGTCAATCAAGTCGATGTTTGCAATTTCCCACGTTTCCTCTTCAAGAGTTCTGTAGTCTTCAATATAAATACCATAAGGCACAACCATCTGTGCAATATCTCCGGCTCTGTCCACATCTTTTGCCGGCACTTCAATAGAAACTTCTGTCCAATCCATTTTTGTCACCTCAATCAAGATTTACGTCTGTGCTGATTTCACGTCTTCCGTGGTTATAAAGTTTTCTGTTATCAAGAGCCCACTGTCTGCCTGAAAATTCTCCGGGTTTTACGTTCATAAGCGCATCGTTGAACTCGTAAATTGTTGCGTCAAGCGTGTCAAGCTGTGACAAAACTTCTGCTTCAACAAAAAGCGGTCTCACTGCTGCACCATACTCAGGAATTCCGTGGTGTGAAATAAGCATATGTTCAAGAAGAACTGCAGTATCTTCAAGAGTTCCGATTTCTTTTGCCGTTTCTCTCACAATCATAGCGCCTTTAACAAGGTGTCCCACAAGTGTTCCCTCTACGCTGTAGCCTGTCGCCATGCCTGTTGCTGAAACTTCAAACTCATCAATTTTCGCAATATCGTGGAGAATTACACCGCCAAGAAGAAGGCTTCTGTCAAGTGTGGGATAAATTCTGCACACATTTTCTGCCATTTTTATAATAGACAAAGTGTGGTATAAAAGTCCTCCGCGCATAGCATGATGAAGTTTGAAAGCCGCGGGCCAGTAAATAAGTTTATCTTCATATTTTGCGAGAACTGCTTTCACAAGTTTCTTAATTTCATCATCGTCGAAAGTTTCGATAATTTCATATATATTGCGGAGCATATCATCGCCTGTGTAGTTTGCGCTGGGCACAAAGTCTTCTATTCTCACACCGTCCGCTTCAGTGCATTCTCTTATTCTTTCAACCCTGAACTGCACATCTCCGTTATATTCGTTCATTCTTCCGCGGACTTTGATAAGCATGTTTGCTTCAAAATGACTGTGCATATTTTCTTTATAATCCCAGAATTTAGCCACAATCTCTCCGCTTGAATCAGAAAGAATCAGGTCAAGATAAGTAAGTCCTTTTGCAGTAGTTTTCTTTTCAAGAGATTTAATCAAACAATACCCTTCAAGAATATCGGGAGTAGGTGTATTTACAAAATTCATTAAAATTTTCCTTTCCATTATCGCTTTACATTTTATTATACAATATTTCATGCTTTTTTACAACAAAACATTGTATAATTTTTCTTCATTTTCCTATTGACAAATGAAAAAACTTCTTGTATAATATATAAGTCGTCAAGAGATGACACATATTTTTCCGGGTGTGGCGCAGCTGGTAGCGCGCTTGACTGGGGGTCAAGAGGCCGTGAGTTCAAGTCTCGCCACTCGGACCAAGTAACCGTTGAAACTTTGGTTTCAGCGGTTATTTTTTTGTCTTCTGAAACTTTTACCGAAACTTGAACTTGTAGTCCATCTCGTGTCGGTTTGCCGTCGGACAGAGACACGAGGGACATATAATATGATTTCTTTGCCTTGCAAAGCAAGGCAAGTCTCGCCACTCGGACCATCTAAAGAAACCTGAAAACGTTGATTTATCAAGGTTTTCATGCTTTTTTATTTTGTCAAAACACTCTCTGGGGATTGATTGGTTAAAAAAACAGCTTAAAATGGGTAAAAAAGTAGCAAAAGGCACTGCAGAAGAAATAACCTCTCTGCAATGCCTTTCTTTCATTCAGAACACCCCATTAAAAAACCTTCTGAACAAGAAGAAAAATCACTTAAGAAACACAAAAAGAACATCCGAAAGATACCTCGCAAATGATGAAACCGGCAAAAGATTCTATATAGAATTTTCAAAAAATCAAACCGAAAACAAAGTAAGGCAATCAACTATCTTGTAGTTGATTGCCTTTGTATTGCAGACTTTATTTTTCTTCAGTTGCAGGAATGATAGCTCTTTCCTGAGATTTTTTAATGATATTGTTTCTTCTTTCTGTAAGCTCATGATACATGATAGTCTTTGTCTTGTCATCCAGGTCATAGAAGAACATAGGGATGTAAGCGAAGATACCAAGTACGATGGGAACAATTGAATACATAGCGAAGATAGCTTGTTTTGTTTTCATTGTCTGAACTGTGCCGACGCCTGCTTCATAGCCGATGATTGAAACAACTGCAGTTGAAACAGCATTCTGAACCTGAGTAACAAGTTTTGTTGCAAGGCTTGAAATGAAGCTTGTCATAGCCTCAGTACGTTTACCTGTTTTCCATTCACCGTAGTCGATGATCTCCTGCTGCATAAGCTGAGGAATAATTTTACCGAGTGAGTAAACCGATGAAAAACATATTTCACTGAACATAAGTGCAGGAATCATAACCCAGAGATTATCAAGGTTGTCGAAGCCGATGACGAAGGCAACAATCCAACCGATCTGGGGAACTGCTTTTGATGCAATCCAGAGAGTTTTTGTTGAGAATTTCTTACTGAGTTTGGGAAAATACATGTAAGAAATGTATGTAAGAGGTGCTGCAGGTACACCGCAGACAACCTGAAGTGATGCAGAACCCATAACGTCAAGCCAGAACATGTTTGAGAAAGGACCACCAACACTACCGAATGCTGAAAGGAAATTGGAAAGTGAAAGAACAACCTGAAGCTTGTTACCGAAGAAGTTACGAAGACCATCGGACAATTTCGGTTTTTCTTCAACCTGAACAATACGTTCTTTAATGATACATATATGCGCAAACATACCAAGGGCTGAAACAAAAGCTGTACCTGCACCCATGAAGATGTAAACATTTTCAACTGAGATGCCGATAGCACCGGCTGCAGCAAGGTCAAGAAGAAGAACCATCGCATAAACGGGAACTTTTTCGAAGCCACCAATGTTATCAATGGCAATGAGAGCAGCCTTGTCGTCGATACTCGGTGTAAAAGTTGAGTCAAGACCATTGACAGCACAGTTATAGAGGGTACCTATGGTTTCTTTTAGAATTGAAATTACGCAATAGATAACAATTTTCTGC
>JAZSFV010000248.1:0-10772 GCA_045532395.1 Acutalibacteraceae bacterium | reverse complement strand
AATGACCATTATTATCTCATTTGCAACAACCCCAAATATGATAATTTAATGCATACAAGGCTTGACAGAATGCGTAAAGTTAAAATAATTGATGCTCCCGTACGTTCCTTTGAGGAAGTTTCTGAATACAGAGGGGAGTTTGACGTTGCTGATTATTCAAACAAAATGTTCAATATGTTTTCAGGCAAAATCTGCGAAATCGAAATTGTCTGCAAAAATGATATGCTCGAAGATATTGTTGACAGATTCGGCGAAAATGCAACAATCAGAAATGAAGACAGTAACAGATTTTATCTCAGGACTGAGGTTGCAATAAGTGAAGGTCTGGTTTCATGGTTAATGCAGTACAGAAACTCTGTTTATGTCAGAAAACCTGAAGAGTTGCGTCAGCATCTTAAGGAGAAAGCACAGGAGATAATTGATTTGTATAATTGAGTCAAATTTATTGACTGTGTTTAAAAATAATGATATAATTATTAATTGAAATTTGGAAAAAGATAGGAGAATGTTTATGTCATTTTACATTGGCGTTGACGGTGGCGGAACAAAAACCGCTTACGCACTTTTTGATGAAGAAAAAAATATCGTTGCAGAAGTTAAAACTGAGGGCAGTAACCACGAAAACCTTGAAGGTAGTTTTGATGAAGCTGCAACAATAATCTGGGATGGCATCACAAAGTTGCTTGAAGCAGGCAACGTGACTCTTGATGATGTAAGCTTCACCCTTATGGGTCTTGCAGGTATTGACCATCCTTATCAGCACGATGAAATGTGCGACCAGATGAATAAAAGAGGTCTTAAGAATTTTGAAATTTTCAACGATGGTTTCATCGTTGTTAAAGCAGGCGCAACAGGTAAGGCTGCTATCGGCTACAACTGCGGCACAGGTACTTGCTGTAATGCTATTGACCTTGATGGTAAAATGGTTCAGCTTGGCGGTTTCGGTGAGTTTTCAGATGATAAAGGCAACGGCACATGGGTTGCAATCAGATCATTCAAACTTATTTATGATGAAATCGTTCTCGGACTTGAAAAAACTGCTATGACTGAAATGTTCAAGAAAGAATTCGGTGTAAATACTAAAGAAGAGTTTTTAGGTACTCTTGCTATGGCAGAAAGTGAAGAAAGAGGCCGCTTCATTATGAGCCTTATCGATTTCTTCTTTGCTGCTTCAAAAATGGGCGACAAACCTGTTCTTAAAGCAATTGATGAAATGTCAGAAAGAGGAGCAGATTATATCGTTGCTCATCTTAATTCTCTTAACTTCGGAGATGATGAAGTTGAAGTTGTTCTTTCAGGTTCAATCCATACAAAACTTCCCAACGAAGTTTACCTTGATTGCCTTAAAGAGAAAATCGCTGAACGTTCAGATAAAAAAGTTAAATATATCAAGCTTACAGCAGCTCCTGTTACAGGCTGTGTAAACTGGATTTTCCAAGATTATAAAAACTAAGGAGATATCGACATGAAAGAAATTAACGTTGCTGTTATCGGTTCAGGTAGTACATATTGCCCCGAACTTCTTGATGGCTTTATCAAAGCGCAGGATTCACTTAAACTTAAAAAAGTATCATTCATGGATATTGACGAAAGAAAACGTACAATCGTTGGTGACCTTTGTGTACGTATGCTTAAAAAAGCAGGTATCGATTGTGAAACAGTTTTCACAGATGACCTTGAGGTTGCTCTTCAGGGTGCAGATTTCGTTCTTACACAGATGCGTGTAGGTAAACTTCCTGCAAGACATCTTGATGAAATTATTCCCGTTAAATATGGTCTTATCGGTCAGGAAACAACAGGTATCGGTGGTTTCTTCAAGGCATTGCGTACAATTCCCGAAATCCAGAAAATCACAGACCATATGGAAAGAATCTGCCCTGATGCATGGCTTATCAACTTTACAAATCCCTCAGGTATCGTAACAGAATTCCTTCTTAACTATACAAAAGTTAAAGCTATCGGTCTTTGTAACGTGCCTATCGATATGATTGACGACGTTAAAGAAATCACAGGCCTTGACAGTGAAGTTACATATGTTGGCCTTAACCACTTAAGCTGGATTACTTCAATCGTAAAAGACGGCGAAGAACTTCTTCCCAAACTTATCGAAGAAGGCTTCTCACCGAAAGTTATGGCTAATATCAAAGACGATGGTTTCTCACTTGAATGTCTTAAAGCTATCGAAGGTATTCCTTCATCATATCTCCAGTATTACTACAACAGAAACGCTAAAATTGAGCATCTTAAAGAAGATAAGAAGAGCCGTGCTATGGTATGCATGGAAATCGAAGAAGATTTGCTTAAAATGTACAGCGACGAAGAACTCTGCATTAAACCTGCGCTTCTTGATAAACGTGGTGGTCATAAATATTCACTTGCAGCAGTTTCTCTTATCGATTCAATCGCTAACGACAAGAGAGATGTTCATGTAGTTAATATCAAAAATGACGGCACACTTCCCTTTATGGAAGATGACGATGTTGTTGAAATCAGTGCAGTTATCGGTGCTGACGGCGCAACTCCTGTTCCCGTTAAGAAAAAGACAAACAGACATATGCAGGGTCTTATGCAGTCTGTTAAAGCTTACGAAAAATATGCAGTTGAAGCAGCACTTAACGGTGATGATGAAGCAGCTATGAAAGCTCTTATGGTTCATCCTCTTATCGGTGACTATGAAAACGCAAAAGCTTGCTACGAAGAAATGAAAGTAGCACACAGAAACTATCTTGAAAGATTCTATAAATAATTAAAACGAAAGGACTGTATCAATAAATTAAATCATTGATACAGTCCTGATTTTTAGTTTACAACGTTTATTGGTTTTCCGTCTGCAAAGGCTTTTATGTTTTGTTTAGTAACTTCCATAAGACGAGCTCTTGTTTCTTTTGCAGCCCATGCTATGTGAGGCGTCACAAGGGCATTTTCAAGGCTTGTTATTTTATCGTCTTTTGGTGGCTCATTGAGTAAAACATCAAGCCCTGCTCCTGCTATAACGCCGTTTTCAAGAGCATTTTTAAGTGCATCTTCGTCAACGGTAGCACCGCGGGATGTGTTTATAAAATACGCTGTGTTTTTCATTTTTGCGAAGAATGCTTCGTTTGCCATTTTTTCTGTTTTATCAGTAAGAGGGCAATGGAGACTGACGAAATCTGAATTTTCAAGCAGTGTATCTATATCACAGAATTTAATGCTTTCAGTGTCATCTCCCGGATGATTTGTGTTAACCAAAACCTTCATCGAAAAAGCTTCTGCAATTTTTGCAACAGTTTTTCCGATTGAACCGTAGCCGATTATTCCGAGAGTTTTGCCTGCAAGTTCAGTCAATGGTGCAACCATATAGCAGAAATCTTTTTCTTTCTGCCATTCGCCGTTATTTGTTGAAATTGAATGCTCTTTAACGCGTGAAGCAAACTGGAGAATAAATGCAAATGTCAGTTGTGCGACAGAATTTGTGCTGTATGCAGGCACGTTTGAAACGGGAATGCCTCTTTCACGGGCATAATATATATCGGTAATATTGTATCCGGTACTTAATAAATCAATAAATTTTACATCAGGCAATTGTTGGAGAATATCTTTCCCAAGGGGAGTTTTGTTTGTGATTATGATATCTGCACCTTCGCAACGTGAAAGAATATCTTCTTTGCTTGTGCGGTCGTAGACTTTATATTCTCCGTATTCACCAAGCCAATCCCAACTGAGGTCACCGGGGTTTACGGTGTAACCGTCTAAAATAATAATTTTCATAAACAACCTCTTTTCCGCAGATTTTCACATATAATTATAAAGGTTAAATTAATTAAATTCAACATTCAGGCGGTAAAATATGCGGAAAATTTTTATAATAGGTGTAAAAAAGCCAAACTTTATGACTGCGTCGGCAGTAGCTTTGATATCACTTTCTTTTGTTCTGTTTGTTTTTTTGCTTTTTTTACAATTTACAAATATAAAAATCTTGTATGATAAATATCAGATTTTGTTGAATAATCTTGAACTTCGTGTAGCATCATTGGGAGGAAAATGGATTATTGTTATTTCTGTATTTCTGCTTTTCTCGTTAAAGGCGGTTTTGCCGATTCCCGTTTTTCCTATTTCCTGTGTGTGCGTAATTTCATCAATGGTATTTAATACTTTGTTCTCTTTAGCAATCAATATTGCAGGATTTGTTTTTCTTTTTGCAATAAGATATTATATAGGTGAGGGCGAAAAAACTCTGCCTTATAAATTATTAAAAAGCTATGATGAAATACAAAGGTTTTTGAAACTGGATTCAAAAGGTAATCCGTGGGTGCTGTTGATTTGCAGGGCTATCCCGCTTTTTCCTATAAACACAGTAAGTTCTGTCTATGGAGGAATAAGGTACAATTTTAAAAAGTTTCTGATTATATCGTTGCTTGGTTTTTTACCTAAAATTTTAACTTATACAATTATCGGACGCAATGCGTTCAACCCTTTTTCAGCATCTTTTATTGTGCCTCTGATGCTTTCGTTTTTATTCTCAGGGGTGGGATTGCTGGTAACAAGAAAATTAATTTTAATCATCAGGAAGAAAGGTGAAGAAGATGTTAAAAACAAAAATTAATTCAGGTGCTTACGATAGCGACCTTAAAAGAGTTTACGTAAGCGATGACGAAGTTCTTCAGCAGAGAGAAAGATATGTAAATCTTATAAATTTCTTTGAAGAAGAATTCGGCAAAAACGACTCTCTTTCATTTTATAGTGCTCCCGGACGTACAGAAGTCTGCGGTAACCACACAGACCATAATAACGGTAAAGTTCTTGCAGCCGCAGTTAATCTCGACGCAGTTGCAGTATGCGCAAAAAAAGACGGCAATATCACAAGAGTAAAATCTGTCGGTTATGATATGGATACCGTTGATATTACAGATATGAATGTTCATGAAGATTCATATGGCACTTCATGTGAACTTATCAGAGGTATGTATGCAGGTTTTATTGAAAGAGGCTATAAAGTAGGCGCTTTTGATGCTTATACAACTTCATCTGTTCTTTCAGGTTCAGGTCTTTCAAGCTCTGCTGCTTTCGAAGTGCTTATCGGAACAATTCTCAACTACATGTTTAACGATGGCAAAATTTCTCCCGTTGAAATTGCACAGATTGCTCAGTTCTCTGAAAACAAATATTTCGGTAAGCCCTGCGGTCTTATGGACCAGATGGCTTCATCTGTAGGCGGTTTTGTTAAGATTGATTTTAAAGATACAAAAGAACCTGTTATTACAAAACTTGATTTTGATTTTGCTTCATGCGGACACGCTCTTTGCATTGTTAACACAGGCGGAAGCCACGCAGACTTAACTCCTGAATACGGTGCAGTAAGAAGTGAAATGGAATCTGCAGCAGCAGTTTTCGGCAAGAAAGTATTGAGAGAAGTGTGTCCCGAAGAATTCAGAAAAAACATTGCACTTGTCCGTGAAAAAGCAGGGGACAGAGCAGTTCTTCGTGCTATGCATTTCTTCAGCGATAACGCACGTGTTGATTTTGAAGCAGAAGCACTTAATAATGGTGATTTCGAATCATTCAAAAAAGGTGTTATCGATAGTGGCCGCTCTTCATATATGTACAATCAGAACGTTTATCCTTCATCAGCACCTCAGGACCAGCCCGTAAGCATTGGTCTCTGCATTGCTGAAAGTTTGCTCAAAGATTCAGGTGCATGGCGTGTTCACGGTGGCGGATTTGCAGGTACAATGCAGGCATTTGTTCCTGATGATAAACTTGATGAATATATCGCACAGATGAAGAGTGTATTCGGCGAAAAATCATGCTATGTTTTGTCAATCCGTCCTTGCGGTGGCGTGAAAGTGTTGGGTGAATAATCATGAAATGTGAAAGAATATATCTTTACGAAGGCAGAGAAGACGTTTATCTCGATACATACGTGCGTGACACTTCAAAAGAATATCCCACAAATAAACGTCCCGCGATGCTTATTTTCCCCGGTGGCGGATATGGTTTCTGTTCAGACCGTGAAGCTGAGCCCATTGCAAATCAGTATTTAGCTGCAGGCTTAAGTTGCTTCGTTCTTCGCTATTCGGTAGGTAAAGCAGCATCAAGCAGAATGCCTGAGTTCAGCCAGCCATTACTTGATGCATCTCTTGCGATGGCAATTATCAGAAAAAATGCAGAAGAATGGAATGTTGATTCTGATAAAATCGCAATTATCGGTTTTTCGGCAGGTGGTCATCTTGCAGGAAGCCTTGCAACCATGTGGAATGATGAATCAATCTGGAATGAGCTTAAGATTCCTGCAGGCAGTAACAAACCTAATGCTGCAATTCTTGCTTATCCCGTTCTTACTTTCGGCGAACGCACCCATGGCGGTACAAGAGATAATCTCTTAGGTGATTATTGTGATGATGAAGCGTTTGTCAAAAAATATTCACTTGAAAACAACGTAAGTAAAGATACTCCGCCTACATTTATCTGGCATACTGCAGAAGATGGTGCAGTTCCCGTTGTTAATTCTCTTACCTTTGCAACTTCTCTTTCGGCAAATGAAATTCCTTTTGAACTTCACGTTTTCCCCTTTGGCGGACACGGAATGTCAACCGGCACAAAAGAAGTGTGTCATGAAGAAAATAAATATGCTGCAAGATGGGTGGATCTTTCAGTTAAATGGTTAAAAAATACATTTGATATGTAATTGAATTTAAGTCTCTGTTAATGATTATAATTAGCAGAGACGTTTTGTTTGTTGCGTTTTTATAAATGCTGAAATAAAAATAAAGATTTTTTGATAAATTTTAATAAAAAAACATTGAAATTTTTTCTGGAATGTTATATTATTATATGGGTATGTATTGCCTAAATGAATCCTCCCGGGAGGCAAAGCTATGAAATTCGGAAAAATTAAAAAAATAATAGTGTGCATTCTTGTACTTATAATGTCTTTTGGCACAACTTCCGTTGTGTCTCTTGCTGCAGATATATGGTCAGGAGGTATATCCCAGGTTATACCTGCGCAGTCTAATGACGGATCTTATATTATCCAGAATGCCGAAGACCTTGCATGGTTTGCAAGTCAGGTTAATGGCGATGCCGGTAATGCAACTATGAAAGCAGTTCTTCTCAATGACATTTACCTTAATGATATTGAAACTAATGAAAACTTCAGAGAGTGGACACCGATTGGTGATTATGCAAACAGCGGCAGAGTTTTCAGCGGTCTTTTTGATGGTAAAGGTCATACTATTTACGGTTTGTATATTTCAGGCACTAAAGACTATCAGGGCTTATTTGGCTGCATAGAAAACGGTCAGGTAAGAAATCTTAACATTTCTGCTTCATATGTTTCAGGTAGTCAGTATGTAGGTACTGTTTGCGGTTATGCAAAAAATATCAGTTCAATTACTCAGGTTGTAGTTGATAACGGTTATGTTTCAGGTACGAAAGACGTTGGTGGTATTTCAGGTTATCTTACAGATTCAGGTAACATTTCATTCTGCGGATTTTCAGGTGAAATCAATGCGACAGAATTCCGTATTGGTGGTCTTGTAGGATGTTCTTTTAACGATAGTACAATTTCCCAGTCATATAATTTGGGTGTTGTTAATTCAACAGGTAAATATGTAGGCGGTATCGTAGGTACTAACTCTGCAAGTGTTGTTATCAGTTGTTATAACAGAGGTAAAGTTTCAGGCGACCTTCGTGTGGGTGGTATTGTAGGTAACAACGTAGGTGACATAGCTTCTTGCTACAACGCATCTGATGTTGTGTCAATTTCTGATCCTCCGGGGCTTACAGGTGCTATTGCTGCATTCTATTACACATCTAAAATTACAGAATGCTATTACGATTCAAATCTCTTTACAGGCAAAGAAGATAATGGTATTCCTATGGCTACTGATGAAATGAAGCGTCATGGTTTCGTTTCGATTATCAATAGCTCTGCGGGTAACTTCTACTATGACTACCTTCAGAAAAATAACGGATATCCTATTATGTCATGGCAGGCTGACCAGAATCTCTGGGACGGAACCGTTCTTCAGCCTAAAAAGTCAAGTGACGGAAAATACTATCTTATTAATAACGGCCGTGAGCTTGCATGGTTTGCAGGTCTTGTAAATGGTACACTTGAAGATGTGCCTCAGGATACAAATGCTAACGCGATGCTTCTGAACAGTATTGTTCTCAATGTAGGCAACCTCGGCGAAGAATCAAATGTATGGACTCCTATCGGTTCAGAATTCAGTGAATATACCGGCGAATTTGCTGGCAACGGCTTCAGTATCCGTGGTATGTATATTCCTGAAGGCGATGTTGTGGGCCTTTTCGGTGCAACAAGTGCAACAGCAGTTATTTCTGACATTACAATTACGGAGTCAATTATCAATGGCGGCAATGCTGTTGCTCCGGTTGTAGGTGTAAACTTCGGTACAGTCCGTGGTGTTAAAGTTATTTACACAACTGTAACCGGCGTTGAAAACGTTGGCGGTATTGTTGGCGAAAATGGTAACTTTGGCGGAATTATAGAATCGTCAAGCATTTATTCAGATATAACCGGCGAAGAAAATGTAGGCGGCATCGTTGGATATGCTTTGGTTGACTCTGTTATTGAAACTTGTTGTTCATTCAACGATGTTACCGGCAGACAGGCAGTAGGCGGCATTGTTGGTGAAACGGAAGGTAATATTTCACGTTCTTTCAATGCTGGTAATGTTACTGCAACATACACTTATGCCGGCGGTATTGCAGGTAGAGTAAGTTTTGGTGCCACAATATCTAATTGTTACAATACGGGTGATGTTTCTGCAGAATTAAGAGCCGGCGGTATTGTAGGTCAGCTCAGACAGCAGAGTATAATTGACAGTACATATTCAATAGGTAATGTTTTCGGTATTAACGGCAGCACAGATGATATCAATGCGATTCTTGGTGACCTTGTAAACGGTACTGTAAGTCATTCATATTTTGATAAAGAAAGATATACCATTGATGATACATATGCAACCGGTCTCAGAACAAGTGAAATGACAGGCGTGAACGCTATGTCAAAACTTTCAGGTTTTTCTCATGACTACTGGATTCCCACTGCTGACAGCGAATTTTTTGTAAATTATCCTCAGCTTGATACTTTTAATTCATCTGCTGACTATGATTTGTACGATATTTCAGTAGAGAGTGTTCAGTATCTTAAAGAAGGACTTATCTGTAAAGTTATTGGTGTAAATGAAACATCATACTATAAAACTCTCACAGAAGCTGCTGCAAAAATCGGCAAAGGTTCGGGCATAATTGAAATTACTGCTGACATTACTGTAGGTACAGAAGTTGTAGTTGAAGGTAATGTTACAATTATCCCTTCAGGCGAAGGCATTGAAATTACAAGAGTAAAACATTACTTTGGTCAGGTGTTTACTGTTAAAGATGGTGGAGTTCTTAATTTCGGTGCAGATGATGCAACTTATGAAACACTTACTGTAGATGGTAATAACGTAACTGATATCACAAATACAAAATTTGCAAGCTCATTGATTACTGTTGAAAATGGCGGTACATTTAACTGTTATGATGTTATTACAACAAACAATACGGCGCTCAACGGAGGCTTTATATACAACGAAGGTACTGCAAATCTCTATGGTGGCAGAATAACAGGAAGTACTGCAATTCAGGCAGGCGGCGTAGTTTATAACCGCGGTGAATTGAATATCTATGCTGTAGAAATGTCTGATAACAACGCAAAACTTGCAGGTGGTGCAATCTTTACTGCTCGTGGAAACATCAATATTGAAACGGGAGCTGACATTCATAATAACACATCAGGTGAGGGCGGTGCAATTTACGCAGGCGGCGGAACAGTGAACGTACGCGGCGGTTCAATTTACCTTAACTCTGCTTCTTACGGCGGTGCTATGGCCATTGCAACAAACGGTAAGGTGATGTTGTATGATGGTTCAATTTACAACAACACTGCAACTGTAAGCGGTAATGCTGTTTATACAGAAGGCACTCTCAACTTCTATTCAGGTGGATTTATTGATGCGTCAAATGATGTATATTTGCCTATGGGTGTGACTATTACTATGATGGCAAAATCAGTATATGCTTCTCCTATAGTTACACTTACTCCTGAATCCTATTATGATGGTGCAAAAATCGTAGAAGGTAACTTTACTGCTATGAACGCAAATCTTTGCACTATTACTCCTGAAGGAGAAACACAGTGGCACATAAATTCAAGCGGTAAACTTACATCAAGCGAAATCAAATATGTTCTCAAAGCAAGTTTCTTTGAATCAGATAATGTAGCTTACACATCAATAGAAGAAGCAATGGCAGATATCGGTGATAATCCTGCTATTATCAAACTTATGGATGATATTGTTCTGAAAGAAACTGTAGTCATCAAAAATAATATAACAATTGAATCTGACGGACTTCCTCATACAATTTCTGTTGCTCCCGGATTTGAAGGACCGATGTTTGAAGTGGTAGACAATGGTGTTCTTTCACTGGGAAGCCTTGATGAAAATTATGAAATGGATGTACTTTACATCAATGGCTCAAATGTTACTGCTGACACTTTAATCGATGTACAGAGTGGTACTGCAAAGATTTATTCAAACACAGTAATTTTCGGCGCTGACCAGATTGAAAGTGCAATCAAAGTATCATCTGTGCTTGAAATGCACAGCGGTAAAATCACAGAGAATATCACGACCAAAGGTGCAGTTTATATTGCCGGTGGTGTGTTCAATTTCTTTGATGGTACAATTTTCGGTAATAAAAACGTAGGTGTTTATTCAGAC
>JAZSFV010000260.1:0-2965 GCA_045532395.1 Acutalibacteraceae bacterium | reverse complement strand
ATACGTTTTTAAATTCAATCACAGTATCATATCCTCAAATTTCAGATTTAGAAAAAGAAACGTGACAGCATATTGCGGCATTAATACTTAACCGGCTTTGCATCAAGATACTTCTTAACCATAAGAGCTACTTTGAATACGATTGCATCATCAAATTCACGAAGGTCAAGACCTGTGAGTTTCTTGATTTTCTCAAGTCTGTAAACAAGAGTATTTCTGTGGACAAAAAGTTTTCTCGATGTTTCGGAAACATTGAGGTTGTTTTCAAAGAAACGCTGAATTGTGAAGAGTGTTTCATGGTCAAGGCTTTCAATTGAGCCTTTCTTGAACACTTCTTTAAGGAACATCTCACAAAGAGTTGTGGGAAGCTGATAGATAAGTCTTGCAATACCAAGGTTATCATAGCTGATAACTGTTTTTTCTGTGTCAAAGAACTTGCCGACTTCTGTTGCAACCTGTGCTTCCTTGAAGCTTCTTGCAAGATTTTTGATGCCTGTTACTGTTGAACCGATACCTACTAAAACGTGGCCGTAGTAGTCAACGCCGAGGCTGTCGATAATTGAACGGGCAAGTTTTTCAAGGTCTTTTGTTTCTACGTTTGCTTTAACCTCTTTGACAAGAGCAATGTCTGTTTCGTTGATACCGATAACAAAATCCTTGTTCTTCTCGGGGAAGATGTTCTGGAGATTTTCAAGAGCTGAAACTTCGTCCTTGCCGAAAACTTTGATAAGGATAACAACCCTTGAAGTGTCGCTGTTGAAGCGGAGTTCTCTCGCTTTAAGGAAGATATCACCGGGAAGAATGTTGTCGAGGATAACGTTCTTTACGAAATTGCCTTTGTCATATTTTTCATCATAGCACTGCTTGATACTTTCAAGTGATATACAAACAAGACTAACGAGTTTTTCTGCTTCAAAGTCGTCGCCTTCAACGAATGCTGCATACTCTGCGTTAACACGGCTGCCAAGTGTTTTGAAAGTTTTTGTTGTACTCTTTGTACAGTCGCTTGTTGCAAAAACTTCAGAACAATCGCCTAAATTATCGCCGATTACGGAAAGTTCGCTGCAAGCAACGATTGTACCTGTCTCGTCAATAACACCTACTGTTCTGTCAATAGCATCTTTCATCTGATGAACTACACTTTGGAAAACACGATTTGCCATAATTAATCCCTCACATTTTTAATCATTGTTTTAATATCCCCCGACCTGAAAATCGGTCGGTTGTGCATTTTGCTACCAAAACATGATTTAATTATACACTTTTGTAACTGATTTTGCAACCGAAATGTAACAATTTAATACAAAAAATTTTGTAAATTTGTCACTTTTAACAATTTATTCATATTTTTTATAAATAAAGACTAAAAATTCTGCCATCTATTAGTCATTTTTTCTTGTGCATAATCACAACTAAAAGAAGAATTTAACAGTTTCAGTCCCTCATTTCTATCATAGAAAGTTCTTTTTGAGTGATCTCACGGCACTCACCCGGTTCAAGACTTTCATCAAGATGAAGATTTCCCATAGAAATACGTTTAAGGAAAACCACTTCGTTTCCCACAGATGCAAACATTCTTTTTATCTGGTGGTATTTGCCCTCACGGATTGTGATTTCGGCAATTTTAAAATCATCGTCAAGCATTTTAACAGTTGCATCCATGCATTCTGTGCCGTCGGAAAGGACTGCGCCGTTTTCCAGAATCTGCCTGCTTTCTTCGGAGAGCCTGTCCCTTAAATGGGCGATATATGTTTTGGGCACATGCCTTGAGGGAGAGAGAATTCTGTGGGCAAAGTCACCGTCGTCAGTGATGAGCATGAAGCCTACAGTGTCTTTATCAAGCCTGCCTGCCGGAAAAAGATTTTTTCTTTTAAGGTTTTCGGGCACAATGTCGATGACTGTTTTTATTTTCGGGTCACGAGTGGCACTGACAACACCCTGTGGCTTGTTCATCATTATGTAAATAAATTCTTTATAGGAAAGCTCTTTTCCGTCAGCAATGATATTCACATTATCTGCGTCGAATTTGCCTGCTATATCGGTAACAACCTTTCCGTCAACGAAAACAAGCCCGCTTTTTATCATATTGCGGGCATCGTTACGGGAAATATTCATTTGTGAAGAAATAATTTTATCAAGTCGTTGTATCATTTTTTACATCCTTTGGAAATTCCAATATGTAGACTTCAGGCTTTTCGCCACGGACGGTAATATCCGCACCGATTACATTTCCGTTATAAATAATAATATTCGCCTGAACATAGTCTTTTTTATTTTCATACCCGGGGAAATTATTTATGTTATAGGTCCACTTTTTAGCATTTGCACCTTTATAATCTTCAAGGTTGAAGCTTTGCTTTTTCTGAAGCTCGTTATACTTTTCGTAAGTTTCGTCAAATTCCCATGGGATTATGATTTCCTCCACCTTTACAGGCTCTGTGTCGAAATCCCAGCCGAATTGGGAAAGAAACTGTGTTCTTTGTTTTTCGTCAGACGCACGGATACTTATAGCACCCTCGGTGGTGGCGGAAGAATTCTGCCTTTCTGCAAAAAACAAAACTGCCGCAACAAGCACAACGGACATGAAAACACAGAAAAGTACAATCTTGATTTTTGAAGATTTAACGGAAACAACAAACACTTTTTATCACCTCATAAAATAATATGAGATGATTTTTTCTTTTATACATCTAAAATTCCCCGTAAGAGTAACTCCTGCGGGGAATTGATAGATTAATCTTCGTTTTCGGGATGTGCGATTGACTGGAAGCTGTTGCGGAGTTTTCTGATGTCGTTGATGTTTTTAACAAGCGTTTCATCAGTTGTTTTCATAAGGTGTTCGATATAAGTTGTTGTTTTAAGCTTGATATCTTCTGACCATGCGTTAGCGCTTGTCATGATTTCGTCTGCTTTTCTCTTTGCAGCTTCAATGAGAGCATTAGCATCTGCTTCTGCTTTCTGTTTT
>JAZSFV010000062.1:0-5460 GCA_045532395.1 Acutalibacteraceae bacterium | reverse complement strand
TGTGTTTTTGGCAATCAGCATGATGGTCATGTGTTTCGGCTGGGGCATGCGCGGTTCTGCAATCGGTGGTGAAAAAGGCGCAATGTTACCCGGTGCAATAATGGGTATTATGTGCGTATGGTACACAGGTTCCGAACTTCTTATGGAAAACGTATATCTGTACGCAGCTGCCTGTGCTCTCGGCTATTTCTATGGTGGTATGGAGCCTTATGGTTCAACAATGGGTCTTGTTCTTGATCACGACTCTCCGCGATATAGTCCGCCTCTGGGCTATCTGGCTCTCGCGTTCAAGGGTTCAATCTGGAGTGGACTTGGCTCAGCTTTTCTTGGTATAAGCTTCTCAGCAATGAGTGGCGTTGTTTACAAATGGTACGATTTTGTTATTTTCTTCGCACTTGTTCCCTTTGTTCAGGAAATCGGTTATCGTATTTTCAACACACCTTATGACCCTGAACATGGCAGAATGCCTAAAGTCGGATTCTCTAAAGACAGCCGTGAAGAATGGGGACGTAACCTTGTAATTGTGGCAGGCGTATTGGTGATGATGGCAGTCCGTCGCGATATTTTTGGTATCCTTATGTGGATTGGCGGCGCACTCGCAGGTTCAATCGGTTGGGTAGTTGCTATCACTTTCTACGACAAACAGATGCACCCACTCAAAAACGGAAAAAGACTCTTTGGCAAGCTTGATGAGAAAAACGTTATTGATGGTTGGAAAATCATGGAATATGTGCAGGGTTGTTTCAATGGTCTTGGTATCGCAGGTGCTTTTGTTCTTGGTTGGCCCTTGGCAGCTAAAAATCTTGAACAGGCTGAAGCTGCAGGTAAACTGTGGTATATGCTTCCACCCAAAGTTGACACAATTCTTTCATGGGTATTCTGTGCATTGATTATCCTTACAATCTTCCTCTTTATCATTCCTTATCGCAGAAACGGCAACAAAATCACTCGTGCCTTCGGTGAAGTTGATATGAACATTGTTGAGGTGCTTGAACGTCCTTGTTATATGGTAGCTCCTCTTGCTCTTGTTATGCTTGGTTCAACAACAATGGCATCAATTATCTGTTGCTTTACAATGTACTATGTTATTGCACAGCATGACGGACTTGAACGTTATTGGGATTTCAAGAACATAAAACTTATTCGTGCTATTATCATTCTTATCGGTGCAGTAATTCTTGTCGGACAGATTATAAGAGGTTACACATTGTGGGAAACATGGATATTCTATTGCGTAGGATATAATCTTTTCGATGCTATATACTTCTGGCGTCCCAAGAGAGTTATCGAAAACTGGAAAAAATGCAAAGCTGTTGAAGGTAAGAACAAAGGAAAGTTTTTTGTTCGTTTCCTCGAATCATTTGGCGGAGACATAACAGTTCTTCCATTCTTCTATGTACTTATGGTTGCAATGCTTGTTTTCGGTTACTACAATTTCCGTTAATTAAACTTTCAAAGCCGCCACAAAAAAGTGACGGCTTTATTTTTTACAGAAGGGAGTTTGTAAAATGACTGAAAGTCCACTTCTTTTTATAATTTTCAGTATGCTCGCTATGTGTTTTGGTTGGGGTATCCGCGGCTCTGCAATCGGCGGAGAAAAAGGCGCAATGTTACCCGGCGCGTTTATGGGTATTATGTGCGTCTGGTACACAGGCTCAGAATTGTTGATGGAAAATGTGTTTTTGTTTGCTGCCGCTTGTGCTCTCGGCTATTTTTATGGTGGTATGGAGCCTTACGCATCAACAATGGCGCTTATTCTTCATCACGATAAGTCTCGCTACAATCCACCTTTGGGTTATCTTGCTCTGGCGTTTAAAGGTACAATCTGGGGCGGTCTCGGCGCAGCATTTTTAGGTATAAGTTTTTCAGCAATGAGTGGCGTTGTCTACAAATGGTATGATTTTGTTATTTTCTTTGCACTTGTTCCTTTTTCACAGGAAATCGGCTACCGTATTTTCAACACACCTTACGACCCTGAAAACGGAAGAATGCCTAAAATCGGTTTCTCCGAGGATAGCCGTGAAGAATGGGGACGCAACGTTGTAATTATTGCAGAATTACTTCTTATGATGGCAATACGCGGAGATATCTTTTCAATCATTATGTGGCTCGGCGGTATGCTTTCAGGTGCAATAGGCTGGGTTATCGGTATCGGTCTTTATGATAAAGAATGTCATCCGCTTAAAAACGGCAAGCGTATGTTCGGCAAGCTTGATGAATTGGGAGTTATTGACGGTTGGAAAATGATGGAGCTTGTTCAGGGTCTTGCACAGGGATTAGGTATCTCTGCAGCGTTCGTAATTGCCTGGCCGCTTGCAAAAGAAAAATTTGCAACTGCAGAAGCGGCAAACGCTTTGTGGCATCCGATTCCGCAGAATGTTGATACTATTCTTTCATGGGTGTTCTGTGCTCTGATTATTCTTACAATTTTTCTTTTTATCATTCCTTACCGCAGAAACGGCAACAAAATCACACGCGCTTTTGGTGAAGTTGATATGAACATTGTTGAAGTGCTTGAGCGTCCATGCTACATGGTGGGCCCGCTTGCACTTGTTATGCTCGGCTCAACAACTATGGCAGCAATTATCTGTTGCTTTACCATGTACTATGTTATTGCTCAGCATGACGGTCTTGAACGTTATTGGGATTATAAAGGCATTAAAGCTATCAGGATTTTTCTGATTCTTGTGGGTGCTGTATTTCTTGTTGTTCAGGTATTCAGAGGATATACTTTATGGGAAACATGGATATTCTATTGCTGCGGTTATCTTGTGTTTGAAGCTTTCTTTATGTTCCGTCCCAAGCTTGTTATTGAAAATCGTAAAAAAACAAAAACTTTCGGTCAGTTTATTGCTTCTTTCGGTTGTTCTGCAACGGTATATCCTACATACCTGATTATGATGACAGCACTGCTGATTTTCGGCGGAATTTATTTCAGATAATTATAAGATTTTGTAAGCTTAAGGAAAACAAAGTATAAAAATAAATCATCAAAAAACAAACCGCCCGGGTTTTCCGAAAATCCGAGCGGTATTTTTATTGAATTTATAACTGTAATTTTTAGTTTGATAAATTAAAAACTTTAGTTGAGTACAAAGCAGGTATCATACTTAAAATGCGTTAAAAGAACAAGCAACATTGTGTACATAGATTTTCAAAAAATGACAAGACACTCTGCGCTGAATATATAAGCGGATTGCAGAAACACGAAATAATCAGGTAAAACAATCTTTTTGTTGATTTCACAAAATAATATATGGTATAATTTCAATATACAGGAAGACGGCGGAAGAATATGAGAATCGGCTTTACATCAACATCATTCAGACAAATAAAAGCCCGAAAAAAATCGTGAAAATTGCCTCGCAAGCAGGAGCTGACCGCATTGAACGCACTCTTCCTCTTATTGAAAGTGTACACATTTCATATTCTGAGCAGTTAAGAGAACAGTTCCCTGCTTTTAAGCAGGGATACATAAATTCGTTACCCGATAAAATTATTTCATTGAACTTTGACGGCAATATTCTTGTGGAATACACCTGTTTGTTCTGTTGGGCGGGCATGTCCTCTTCAATGAAAAATGATGTAGCAAAAATCAAGGCGAAAGTAGGTAGATGAAAATGAAAATAGCACTTTTTGGCACAAATCAGATTCAGTTTTCAAAGGTTTATACCCCCGAAGTCTTGAAAAAGCTTGGGGAATACGGCGAACTTTCGCAGAAAATCAACCGGAGTAATATAGAGGAAAATGCAGGTTTTCTTGCTGACTGTGAAATTGCGTTTTCAACATGGGGAATGCCTCAGTTCACAAAGGAAGAAATCGCAAAATATATGCCGAAGCTGAAGGCGGTTTTTTATTCTGCAGGTACTGTTCAGTATTTTGCAAGACCGTTCCTTGAAAGCGGAGTAAAGGTTTTCAGTGCTTTTGCAGCAAATGCTGTTCCTGTCGCAGAATATACATTTGCCCAGATAACACTTGCGGCTAAGGGATATTTTCAGGCAGCAACAAACTATCGTATTCTGCCTTTGCGTGCACTTGCACATGCTAACTCTGCAACGGGAAATTTCGATTGCAAAGTAGGTCTTGTGGGACTTGGCGCAATCGGAAAGATGGTTGCCGAAAAGCTTAAAGCACTTGATGTTAAGGTCTATGCATGTGATCCCTTTGTCCCTGAAGAAACGGCGAAAGAGCTGGGTGTCACACTTGTTGATATGGAAACTCTTTTCAGCGAATGTGATATAATCAGCAATCATCTTGCAAATAAGCCTGAACTTGAAAATATTTTCAACGGTAAGCTTTTCAAAAGGATGAAAAAGCGCTCAACCTTTATTAACACAGGCAGAGGTGCACAGGTTAATGAGTATGCTCTGGCGTGGTCTCTCTTGTGTCATCCGTCAAGAACTTTTGTTGCTGATGTTATCAAAAAAGAAAATTTCCCGTATGTCTGTCCTCTTTTCTGGTGTCCGAATGCGATTCTCACTCCTCATATTGCAGGAAGTACGGGCAAAGAACCCCAGAGAATGGCTTACTATATGATGGATGAAATGGAAAAATTTATCGCGTGTGAAAGCACACAGTTTGAAGTTACGCTTGAGTCTCTCGAGAGGATGGCATAATCACATGACGATTTTATACATATTCTGTGCCGTTGTCACATTTTTGGGAATGAATGGTATTCACAAACGCAATCAGATTGTAGTCAGGTTTGGGCAATTACGAGAGATGGCACTATTCAAAATGGCGGAATAAACAATCCGCCAAAGATGTGGAACTCTGATACGGGATACAGCAGGTCGAAAGGAATGATTATATGTCTGAAAAATTTATATCAAGAGCATATTTAACTTTGTTTAATTTGCTTGATTCAAGGTTTAATAAAACAAGCGATAAAGAAACGGGTAAACTATTGAGTACTATGAATCCGTATATATTCACAAACGATTTGTCAGCAGACTCTGCTTGTTATGAAGACTTTTGTGATTGTGCTATGCAATATAATAATGATGAAATTGTTTCAGCGTATTCAGCTTCAATCGGATTTTTGAAAATGTATTGTAATGATTTTGGATTTAACATTCAATGCTTAGTCGATGATATTTCTCTTAAGGAGTATCAGGAAATGTTTATTGAAACAAATAAGAACGAATTATAAAAAATATTTTTATTCAGATTTAAACAGAAGAAGACCGGGAAACCTTAAAAATCAACGCTTCCCGGTCTTTTATAATTTCTGAAATAAGGACCATTTGGTGTTTGGTGGAAAAACAAAAAAGTCTGAAAACCTTGATAAATCAAGGGTTTCGGGATTTGCAACTTTTTTAATCTGTGCTGATTTCTGTAGTTTTTTGTAAAAATCAATTCCGAATCAAACCCACGGAAATCCCCGAGACTAATCTGACAGATATTTGCTTTTTTATTATAGCGCAAATAACAATATTTTATAATAGATCATTTCAGGTA
>JAZSFV010000281.1:0-3837 GCA_045532395.1 Acutalibacteraceae bacterium | reverse complement strand
AAATACTTTAATTGTTGTTGCAGCCTGGAAACCGCCATCACAAGTTGTTGCAATAATTTTAACTATACCTGTGTTATGGAATTCAACTGTACCATTCTGTACGATTGCAACAGACTCGTCACTTGATTCCCAAGTTACATCACGCACATTTGCACCAAGAGTACCATCAGGAGTAATTGAGTATGAAATCTGAGTTGTAGTACCAACAACTGCATCAGAAATATTTGTGGGATTTACTGAAACACCGGTTACCTGATATTTTGCAAATGCAACATAAACTGTATCAGTATAACTTCTGCCTTTAGTATCAGTTACACAAAGTGTTATAAGTGACCAACAAGCATCGTTAACAGTCGGAGTGCATACACCTGCACTTGAAACTGCAATTGTATTATTACTTGAAGTCCAGCTTATTGAAGCCCAAGTAGCATTTGAAGGAAGAATTCTGTATCCAAGACCAATAGATGAATTAGTATAGTTTGCTGCAAGGCCTACGCTCTGTGAAACGTGTGAAGGAGCATCTACACCATTATGTGTAATAATCACGTTCTGAATCTTAATATATTTTTCAAGATTATTATAAGCATCCCAAAGAGCTTCAGCAGCCGCATCAATATCTCTTTGTTTAGGATTATTTACAGCAAGAACTTTTGCAGCATTGAGATACGCATCCTGATAGGGACCCCATGATTCTACAGTATATTCTTCTTTTTTAAGATTCAGTGCCGTAGTCATTGCGTAAACTTCCTGAAGTGCACTCGGGTCAGAAAGTACTGTTACTTTACATGTAGCAGTATGACCACCGTAAAGTGTTGATGCAGTAATTTCGCAAGTACCTGCTTCAACAAATGTTACAACACCGTTTTCGACAGTTGCTACGTCAGGATCAGTTGTACGCCATACAACTTCTGACACACTGGGACCGAACCAACTATCCCATGCATCACGAACAACTGTAGCAGTAATTGTCTGGGGCTCAGCGCCATAAGCTACTGTAAATTCAGTTCTGTTAATTGTAATACCTGTTGCCTCGTAGTTAGCAAAGGCAACATAAACTGTTTTAACAATAGTGTTACCATAGTGGTCTGTTGCTGTAAGTGTAATTGTAGAACCACAAGCTTCATTTTTGATTGGTTTAACAACACCATTTTCGCAAGATACATTAGGATTAGATGATGCCCATACAATTGATTCGAACATTGCATCATCAGGTTTATAATCGTAAGTAAGTGTTACACTCTGAGAGGTGTATGTCTTATGTGTAGGAACCTGAATCGCTATAAATTCCGGAGCTTTTGAACCATTATAATAGACGTTAAGTTCTGTCATATGAATGTACGGTTCAAGAGCGTTGAGAGCTGCGAGAAGATTTTCTGCAGCATTATCAATTTCTTCCTGAGAGTAAAGAACAGAACCTTCTACTTCTACTGCATGTTCATATGCTGTCAAGTAAGCCATACTTGTCTCATATGTATGGTTCTGAATGTTTATATTTGCTTCATCAGCAGTTGCAATAGCTTCACGAAGTCGTGATTTATCGCCTGCAACAGTTACAATACAAGATGCAGTAACACCACCGTCAGCAGCGGTTGCTGTAATCGTGGCCTGACCTGAGTTATGATATGTAAGCTGACCATTTTCATCAACTGTTACTGCAGTTTCATTACTTGAAGACCAATAAACTTTCTGAATTGTAGCGTTGTGTGTAACGACAGAAGTTGCAATATGTTTGCATTCAGTTGAAAGTTTAGCGGGTGCTTCATCAAGGCTTGTCTCAATCACTTCAGGTGTAATTGTAACATAACTTACGGGATACATAGCAAATGATACATGGACTTTATCTGTTACTATATTACCGCGTTCATCTGTTACTGTAACAGTTACCCAACCATAACCTGCAGCCGTACCTGAAGCAGGAGTCACTTTACCATTTTCATCTACTTTGATAGTCGCAGAGTCAGTTGACCATTCAACTGAAACATACATTGAGTCCAAAGGAAGAATTCTCGGTACAAGTTGAACGTTTGCTGTTGTATATAAAGGCGACTTAACTGAGATATATTCAGGTGCTTCTACACCATCAACCTGAATAATAACATTTTCGGTTTTTATGAATCTTACAAGATTCTTATATGCATCAATAAGTTCACTTCTTGCAGAATCAACCTCTTGCTGAGTTGCCTCTGCATCTCCATAAACTACAACAGCATTTTCATACGCAGTCTTATATACATCAAAGGTTTTCTTTGTCCATTCTTCTTCTACAAGATTATATGAATTCATATCAGATATAGTAGAAAGAAGCATAGTTTTATTAACAGATACTGTAATAGTACATGATGCTGTAAAACCACCATCAACAGTAACAACAGTAACAGTAGCAGTACCTGCACCAACATATGTAAGGTTGCCACTCTGATCAACTGTAACTACCTTTTCATCGCTTGAGAACCATGCAACATCTTCAATGCTTGCACCACCGACAAGACCAAACGGTTTCGGAAGAACAGTTACATTAAGTTTGCCTGTGTTATAAACAAGTGCATCAGTGATTTCAGATTTATCAAGTTCAACACCCGTTGCAGGCGTATTCGCAAATGAAACAACTACTGAATCAGTAACCTTGTTACCAACATAGTCAATAGCAGTAAATGTAATTATAGAAGCACAAGCCTGATTTTTTGTAGGTTTACAGATACCGTTCTGATCAACTGAAATTATAGGATTGCTTGATGTCCATTCAATTGAAGCATACATCGCATTTTCAGGATTAAGAGAATGGTCGAAATCAACAGAATAACTGTCATATCTCTTACTTGTACTTACTTTTACTGAATTATAATCCGGAGCTTCATTACCGGATAATAAAATATTTACACTGAACAGGGGCACATACGCACCGATTTTATCATAAAGATCAATAATATCCTGAGCTGCCTTATCGCAAGTTGACTGATACGCAAACTCTGTATCTCTGATTGAAAGTGCAACATTATAAGCTGCATTGAGTGCTTCCCAATCTTCAGGAGCACAATTTTCAGATGTTACTTTACCTGATTCAAACAATAAAATAGCATAATCAAGTCTCGTTTTATCGGGACGTACAGTGATTGTAGTTGTTGCTTCAAAACCACCATCGCGTGTAGTTGCATATATTGTACATGTACCCGCATCTTTAGCAGTAACAACACCATTTGCATCTACTGTTGCAACTTTTTTATCACTTGTTGTCCATAAAATATCTTTGATGCTTGCATCACCGATTTTTGCACCATCAAGACCTGTGCCGAGAGGATATACAGTTTCAGTAATATCCACCTGCTGACCAACAATCAGATCAGAAGCAGTCGGATTAACAGCAACACCGGTTACAGGATAGTTAGCAAAAGATACAGTAATAGTATCTGTACATCCGCTGTCATAAGATTTTGCCTGAATAACACCCCAGGCAGAACTGTTCTTTGACGGTTTAACAATACCGGTGGGTGAAACTTCGATATTTCTGCCTTCGAGTACAGACCATCTTACATTCTGGTTTGATGCGTTAGGAGGATTAAATGTAACTGTAAGTTGAGTACTCTGACTATTATATGTTTTTGTTGTAGGCACATTAATACTGAGGAAATCACCTTGGTCAATATCAATACCCTGAGCGAGTGTACCTATGTAAACATCATAAGTTCTTTCACAAGTTGATATTGTACCTGCTTTTACGGCAATCCGAACAATACCGCCACCACCTTCAAGTGCGGTAAAATTACCATTTGAGTCAATTGTAGCACTTGTGTTAGATACAGGTGAACCATCTTTTGCGTAAGTGATTTCGCCGTCATCACC
>JAZSFV010000202.1:0-4274 GCA_045532395.1 Acutalibacteraceae bacterium | reverse complement strand
AATGTCATCAGAGATTTAAAAACAATATACTACAAGTAAAAACATGGCTGCATCGTTTGATGCAGCCATTATTTTTTTGCTATAATTCTTGCTTTAGAAATGTTTTTGTGCTATAATAACATGATATTGTAGATAAGTGTGTATATGAGGCGTTAAATAATGATTATTTTAGGAATTGACCCGGGATATGCTATTGTAGGATGCGGTGTAATTGAATATAAAAACAATCATTTTAAAGTGATTGAATACTCTGCAATTACTACTCCCGCAGGTATGCCTTTTAACAGAAGATTGGAAGTCATTTACGATAGCGTAGATGAAATTATCAAGAGAACAAAACCGGATGCTTTATCGATAGAAAAATTGTTTTTTAACTCAAACCAGAAAACAGTTATTGATGTCGGACAAGCTCGTGGTGTAATAATGCTTGCAGCGCAAAAAAACAGATTACCTGCTTTTGAATATACACCATTGCAAGTAAAGCAGAGCGTTGTAGGTTATGGTAGGGCAGAAAAAAAGCAGGTTCAGGAAATGACAAAAATGCTTTTGCATCTCGATAAAATCCCGAAACCCGACGACGTGGCAGACGCGCTGGCTATGGCAATTTGTCATGCTCATGCGCATGGCTCTTTGCTTGGCAATCTCAGATAAACGGAGTGATTAATTTGTATTACAGTTTAAGAGGTAAATTGATTTTTTCTGACGAAACTTCAATGGCAATTGAATGTGGTGGTGTTGGGTATTTTTGCTCAGCAACCGCAAATACACTCAAAAAAATGCCGAAAACCGGGGAAGAAGTTTTTGTTTTTACACATCTTAATGTGCGCGAAGATGCTATGGATCTTTTTGCATTTTACGATAAAAAAGAGCTTGAATGTTTTAAACAGTTAACTTCTGTTTCCGGAGTTGGTCCGAAAGCCGCACTTGCAATTTTATCAAGACTCAGTCCTGAATCTCTGGCAGCAAGTGTAGCAGTAGGTGATGTTAAGGCGATTACTCAGGCCCAGGGTGTAGGTCCTAAACTTGCACAGCGTGTTGTTCTTGAACTTAAAAATAAACTCAAAATTGATCTGGAAGAGGCTGTTGGAATTCTTAAAGAAGAGGATGTTTCTTCTCAGGTTTCAGGGTCTATATCAGAAGCAGCAGCTGCGCTTGTTGCACTTGGCTATACACGCATGGAAGCACAGAATGCGCTTAAAGGTGTTGATATGTCACTTTCAACCGAAGATATAATAAAAATCGGTTTAAAAAAATTAATGTCTTAAAGGAAGGGTGTAAATAATGGATACAGATTTTGAAAACAGAATTGTTACTCCTGATTATTCCCCGGATGATGTTGATATTGAGTTATCTCTCAGACCGAGAGCAATTGATGACTATATCGGTCAGGAAAAAGTAAAAGAAAACTTGAAAATTTATATAGAAGCTGCTAAAAACAGAAATGAAGCCCTTGACCATGTTTTGCTTTATGGACCTCCCGGGCTTGGTAAAACCACTCTTGCAGGTATTATTGCAAATGAAATGGGTGTGAATTTCCGCGTTACTTCAGGTCCTGCTATTGAAAAGCCGGGTGACCTTGCAGCTTTGCTTACAAACCTTAACGAAGGTGACGTATTGTTCATAGATGAAATTCACCGACTTTCACGTGCAGTTGAAGAAGTTTTATATCCTGCAATGGAAGATAATGCTCTCGACATTATTATCGGCAAAGGACCTTCTGCACGTTCAATAAGGCTTGATTTGCCTCATTTTACACTTGTTGGTGCCACAACTCGTGCAGGCCAGCTTTCTGCACCTTTGCGCGACAGATTCGGAGTTGTTTTACGTCTTGAATTATATTCTCCCGAAGAATTGGGTAAAATAGTGTCCAGAAGTGCTAATATCCTTGGTATTGGCATAGAAAAAGAAGGGGCATTGGAAATTGCGTCTCGTTCAAGAGGTACTCCGCGAATTGCAAACAGACTTCTTAAACGTGCCCGCGATTTTGCTGAAGTGGTCGGAAACGGCACTATTTCATCAGAAAGTGCAAATCTCGCACTGACAAGAATGGAAATTGATAACCTGGGTCTTGATAATATTGACAGACTCCTTTTAACTTCGATGATACGAAATTATAATGGCGGTCCCGTAGGACTTGAAACTATTGCTGCCACTATCGGAGAAGAAGCAATTACCATTGAAGATGTTTATGAACCATATCTTTTACAGTTAGGTTTTATAAGCAAAACGCCAAGAGGCAGAGTTGTCACACCTGCCGGCTATAACCATTTAGGATTTCCAACGCCCGGTCAACAACAAATGATGATGTGATTGGAGATACGATAAGATGGGCAGATTATTCGGAACTGATGGAGCAAGAGGTATTGCAAATATTGATTTGACATGTGAACTCGCAATGCAAATCGGACGTGCAACAGCAATGGTGCTTTCGTCAAACAAGAAAAGACCGAAAGTTTTGATAGGAATGGATACAAGAATTTCATCTGAAATGCTTGAGTCATCTATCGCAGCAGGTCTTTGTTCTGTCGGGGCTGATGTAATGCTTTTAGGCGTTATTCCTACTCCGGCGGTTGCCTATCTTGTAAAAAAATACAGATATGATGCAGGCATTATGATTTCTGCATCACATAATCCTTGTGAATACAACGGCATAAAAATTTTCCAGTCAAACGGATATAAATTGCCGGATAGTATTGAAGAAGAAATTGAAGCAATTATTCTTAATGAAACAGTAGTTCCGCCAAAAGCTATTGGTGGAGACGTTGGCAAAATAACACGTTCGGAATTTGCTATTTTTGACTATATAGCATATCTTGAGACTACAATCGATTGCGATCTGGAAGGAATGAATATTGCAATTGACTGTGCTAACGGTTCTTCAAGCGTGACTGCGCCACGGATGTTTGAACGATTGGGCACAACCTGCCATGTGATTTCGGCAAATCCTGACGGCACCAATATAAATCTTGGTTGCGGTTCAACACATCTTGAAAATATAAGCGGATTTGTAAAGAACCATCCCGAATGTCAGTTAGGTCTTGCTTTTGATGGCGATGCTGACAGACTTTTATGTGTTGATGAAAACGGAAACTATGTGGATGGAGATAAGATTATATCTGTTTGTGCTGAGTTTTTAAAGAAAGAAAACAGATTAAAAAGAGACACTGCCGTTGTGACAGTAATGAGCAATATGGGGCTTTTTAAATTCTGTGAAGATAATGAAATCTCGTGTGTGAAAACTAAAGTAGGAGACAGATATGTTCTTGAAAATATGATACAAAACGGATATAATCTCGGTGGTGAACAATCAGGTCATGTCAT
The DNA here is from genome assembly GCA_045532395.1 of Acutalibacteraceae bacterium. Lineage (GTDB taxonomy): Bacteria > Bacillota > Clostridia > Oscillospirales > Acutalibacteraceae > SIG575. The sequence continues at coordinate 953 of JAZSFV010000202.1, read as the reverse complement.
TTTTCTTGACCATGCCACAACAGGTGACGGTCAGTTGACTGCGCTGCAATTGTTGAGAATTATGAAACTGACAGGTAAAAAATTGTCTGAACTTGCAGATAAAATGAAAGTTTACCCTCAGGTTATAAAAAATGTCCGTGTTTCGCAGATGGGTAAAGTCCGTTTCGCAACTGACGAATCAATTAAGATAGCAATAAAAGAAGCAGAAAAAGAATTAGGAGAAAAAGGCAGAGTGCTTGTCAGAGTGTCAGGCACGGAACCTCTTGTAAGAGTTATGGTTGAAGGTGAAGATGCTAAACTTATTGAACATCTCGCTTCAGAAATAGCAGAAGTAGTAGAAGAAAGGTTAATGTAATTATGCGTACACCGTTATCATGGCAAGACTATGAATTAATTGATTGTTCCGAAGGGGAACGTTTAGAGCGTTGGGGCGATATTATTCTTATTCGTCCTGACCCGCAGGTTATATGGAAAACTGATAAAAAGCACCCTTTATGGAAAAAGGCGAATGCCCGTTATCATCGTTCAAACAGCGGTGGCGGTAACTGGGAGACATTTACCAGAATTCCTGCAGAATGGAATATAGACTACAGAAACCTTACATTCCATATAAAAACAATGGGATTCAAGCATACAGGTCTTTTTCCTGAACAGGCAGTTAACTGGGATTACATGACAGATTTAATAAAAAATGCAAATCGCCCTGTTAAAGTTTTAAATCTCTTTGCATACACAGGCGGTGCAACTGTTGCTTGTTTAAAAGCAGGTGCGCATGTTACTCATGTTGACGCTTCAAAAGGTATGGTTCAGTGGGCAAGAGAAAATGCAGACTTAAGCGGAGTGGGTGACAAACCCGTAAGATGGCTTGTGGATGATTGCATTAAATTTGTTCAGCGTGAAATCCGCAGAGGTAATAAATATGATATTATAATTATGGACCCGCCATCATACGG
>JAZSFV010000150.1:0-3763 GCA_045532395.1 Acutalibacteraceae bacterium | reverse complement strand
CCTTAAGACGGTCATCGTAGTTCATAGCAAAGTCAACTGTGTCTTTGTCAATATCAGTGAGCATCTCAAGAGCAATTTTACTCATTCTTGATTCTGTATATCTGTAGGCAGCAGGCGGGTCACCGTCAACTGAACCGAAGTTACCGTGACCGTCAACAAGCATATATCTCATTGAGAAATCCTGTGCAAGACGTACCATAGCATCATAAACTGAAGAGTCACCATGCGGATGGTATCTACCAAGAACAGAACCAACTGTATCGGCACATTTTCTGTGTGCTTTATCGGGAGTAAGTCCGTTTTCGTGCATTGTATAAAGAATTCTTCTGTGAACAGGTTTTAAACCGTCACGAACATCAGGAAGTGCACGGGAAACGATAACAGACATTGAATAGTCAAGGAAAGAACTTCTCATTTCCCTGTCAATATCCACATTTATAATTTTAGAATTTTCAAATGATTGAATTTTATGTTCTTCGCTCATTATATCCACCGTTCCTTATTTTTTTACCAAACCAGAATCAGACGTCAAGGTTCTTAACGTATTTTGCGTTTTTCTCAATGAAATCACGTCTGGGTTCAACTTTATCACCCATAAGAATTGAGAAAGTTTCGTCTGCTTTCATGGCATCTTCAATATTAACTCTGAGCATTGTTCTGTAAGCAGGGTCCATAGTTGTTTCCCATAACTGCTGGGCATCCATTTCACCAAGACCTTTATAACGCTGAATATCGCAACTTCCGCCGAATTCTTCTATTGCTTCGTTTCTTTCTTCATCTGAAAAAGCATATCTTACTTTTTTACCTTTTGAAACTTTGAAAAGGGGAGGCTGCGCAATATAAATATGACCTTCCTCAATAAGAGGTTTCATATATCTGAAGAAGAAAGTAAGAAGAAGTGTTCTGATATGAGCACCGTCAACGTCGGCATCGGCCATGATAACGATTTTGTCATACCTTAATTAGTTTGTATAAAAATCTTCTCCGATACCTGTACCAAGTGCCAATACAACGGGAGTAAGCTTATCGTTACCGATAACCTTATCAAGTCTTGCCTTTTCAACGTTGAGCATTTTACCCCAGAGAGGAAGAATTGCCTGATATTCTCTGTCACGTCCGCTTTTTGCAGAGCCGCCTGCAGAGTCACCTTCGACGATGTAAAGTTCAGTAAGTGAAGAATCTTTTGAAGTACAGTCTGCAAGTTTACCGGGAAGTGAGTTTGATTCAAGAGCAGATTTTCTTCTTGCCAAATCTCTCGCTTTACGTGCTGCTTCTCTTGCACGGGCAGCTTCAAGTGCTTTATTGGAAACAGCTCTTATAACTGCAGGGTTTTCTTCAAAATATGTTGTAAGTTTTTCATAAACAGTCTGTGAAACTAAAGGTGTGATATCAGTGTTACCGAGTTTACCTTTTGTCTGGCCTTCAAATTCAGCCTCAGTAAGTTTGACGCTGATAACTGCTGTAAGACCTTCTCTTACGTCATCACCTGAAAGTTTCTTATCGCCGTCTTTTAAAATATTATATTTTTTACCGTAATCGTTGAAAACACGTGTAAGTGCAGTTTTGAAACCTGTTTCATGAGTACCGCCGTCAACTGTACGTTCGTTGTTTGCAAATGAAAGAATTGTTACATTGTAACCATCGCTATACATAAGTGCTATTTCTGCACTTCTGTCACCGCTTACTGATGAAAAATGAATTGCGTTTTCATGAAGGGGAGTAAGACCTCTTGATTCGTTGATATATTCAACGAAGCTTCCTATACCGCCTTCGTAGCAGTAAACTTCTTCAATAACATTTTCAGGGTCACGGCTGTCTGTCAGTGTAAGTTTAAGGCCTGCATTAAGGAATGCAGTTTCACGAAGTCTTCTCTGCAAAGTTTCAAATTCATATTCTGTTGTTTCAGTAAATACTTCAGGGTCAGCCTTGAATTTTACAAGAGTACCTGTTTCATTTGTATCGCCTACAATTTCAAGGTCTGTATCAATATTACCTCTTGTAAATCTCTGACGATGAATATGTCCGTCACGTGAAACTTCAACTTCAAGCCACTCTGAAAGTGCGTTAACAACTGAAGAACCAACGCCGTGAAGACCGCCCGAAACTTTGTAACCGCTTCCGCCGAATTTACCACCGGCATGAAGAACAGTAAGAACAACAGTTACAGAAGGAAGACCTGTTTTTTCATTAATTTCAACGGGAATACCACGTCCGTTATCTCTTACAGATATAACATTATCAGGATGAATTTCAACCTCGATATGAGTACAGAAACCTGCAAGAGTTTCGTCAACTGAGTTGTCAACAATTTCATAAACAAGATGATGAAGACCTTTAGGGCCGGTTGAACCGATATACATACCGGGACGCTTTCTTACAGCTTCAAGTCCTTCAAGAACCTGAATCTGGTCAGCGCCGTATTCTTCGGTAACTACCGTATCCATTTCTGTCTCATCGTCAAATTCAATCAGTTCTTCTTTCAAAATTTCTTCCTGATTTTCGTTTTCGATGTTTTCAAAATTATCCAATGTTATACCCTCCATAACTGAAAAAATTTTTCAGTTTTATTTGTTGATTTCATATATATTTCCGGCTCTTTTAAGGAGCGTTGATGAGGAAATCTGCGAAATATAAATTCTGTTTCCGTCTTTTTTATTGTTTGTAAGTATAAAAGTTTTCGGAAGTTCAAAACTTACATTTATAACTCTTTTTTCTTTTTCTGCGTGAGCCAAATAATCTCTCGTCGGTTTTGAAACAGTTGTATTATCAAGGTCAAAAATTCCTACAATATCTTCCTGCATTACAACAGTTTCCTGACCTAAATGAAGATACATTTTTTCACCAACCTAAAAAATTATTTTACCGTTTTCAACATGAAAACTTTTACCGCTCTGCATTCTTAAAACCTGTGTCGGTTCACAACATGAAATGAAAACCTGCCAGTCTTTAAGTTTATTCAGAATATAATCCTGCCTTGAAGTGTCAAGTTCACTCATTACGTCATCAAGAAGTGCAACAGGCTGTTCATCGTTTAATTTTTTAATCAAAGATGCCTCTGCAAGTTTAAGCGATAAAGCCGCAGACCTTTGCTGACCTTGTGAGCCGAAATTTTTTATATTTTTTGAATTTAAAATTACTTCAAAGTCATCTCTGTGAGGACCCTTTGATGTAAATTTATTTTTAATATCGTTTTCTCTTGATTTTTTAAGAGCATCACTCAAAGAAAGAATAATTTCTTTTTCATCTGTCTTAAAATCTCTGCCGACCTGATTATATTTAACTGATAATTTTTCACGACCGTTTGAAATTCCATCGTAAATTTCTATTGCAGATTCAGTCAGATTTTCAACATATTTTAATCTTTCAGCAGTTATTTTTCCGCCGAGATTTGCAATAGCTTCATCCCAGCAATCAAGCATATCATATTCATAAGAAGTCTCACCGAAACTTTTCAGAAGAGCATTTCTCTGCTTCACGCTTCTCACATAATCTGATAACATTCTGGCATATGATGGTTTCAGCTGACTTATTGCAATGTCAAGAAATCTTCTTTTTTCATCAGGACCGCCTTTTATCAGATTGAGATGAGATGGTGAAAAAACTACTGAAAAAAATTCTCCTATAATACTTCTCGGTGACACCATTTTTACACCGTTTTTGTATGTTTCCTGTTTTGAAATATCACTTAAAAGAATAATATTCTGTTCACGGTTTTCAGAAAAGTAATCAAGAGAAATTTCATACTTTTCCTCATCATAAGGAA
>JAZSFV010000091.1:0-3102 GCA_045532395.1 Acutalibacteraceae bacterium | reverse complement strand
ATAACCTTACGAGGTGTAATTAATGGAAATTATTGATATTACAAGAGGTTTATTTTCATCGGACGTTTATCCCGGTGACCCTGAACCCTCAAAACAAAATTTTCAAAGCATAGAAAAAGGCGACGGTTGCAACCTTAATGCTTTTTTCGCTTGTTGTCATACGGGAACTCATGTTGATGCTCCTCTTCACTTTATCGAAGATGGCAAATCAATTGACCAGATGAGCATGATACCTTTTATCGGTCCGTGCAAGGTAATCGACGTTCCTGAAGGTCCTATCACCGGGGAATATGTGGACAATAATTTTCCAAAAGGTTGCCGCAGATTGCTGCTCAAATCTGAGGGAAAAGCATATTTTCTTGACCATGGTGCTCAGGCTGCAGCAGATGCAGGTTGTCTGCTTATCGGCACTGATGCACTTTCTGTGGGCACAAGCAACAATCAGATTGCACCTCACAAAGCATTTCTGGGCAGAGAAATCGCAATTCTTGAAGGGCTTGATTTAACAGGTGTTGAAACAGGAAACTATTTTCTCATAGCACAGCCTTTAAAACTTGAGGGCATGGAAGCTGCACCTGCCAGAGCACTTCTTATAAAAGGCGATTTTCACACTTACTCAAAGTAAAGGGAGAATTATATGAAAAGAGTTTTGGACTTCATATTCAGTCTGGTTGCTATTATAATTCTCTCTCCCGCTATATTGATTATTTATCTTCTCGTTTTAATCTCAAGCGGAAGACCCGTTATTTTCAAGCAACAACGTGTGGGATACAAAAATCAGGTTTTTACCATCTATAAATTCCGCACAATGAAACGTGGCATGAGACAGACAAAAACAGAAGACCTTACTGAAGAAGAAATTAAAAACGACATAACGTTTATCGGAAAGATATTAAGGAAATTAAGTCTTGATGAACTTCCGCAGCTTGTTAACATTTTAAAGGGCGACATGAGTTTTGTAGGCCCACGCCCGCTGATTGTTGAAGAAACAGAAATCAGAGAATTAAGGGCAAAAAACAACGTATATTCCGTACGTCCCGGAATTACAGGCTGGGCACAGGTCAACGGACGTGATTTCATAACTGACGAACAGAAAGTTCAGTTTGACAAGGAATATGTAGAAAATCATTCCATTATTATGGATATAAAAATTTTATTCAAAACATTCTGGGTTGTCCTTGCAAGTAAAGACATCGCAGATGGTAAAATCAATAAGGAAGGTGACAAAAAATGAAAGATTTTTTCAATAAAATATCAGCAGCATTTTTATCATTTATTATCACATTTTTAGGTTTCTTCGGAGTTACTTATAACCCTGTTCCTGAAAAAGATGCTTTTGCAAACACAGATGCATCCGTAACAAGAATTATGTCTTTCAACGTTCGTTGCCTTGAATACAACCGCAGAAAAGACCTTGTCCCGGGACTTATTGAGGCTTATTCTCCTGATTCTGCCGGTCTTCAGGAATGCACTTATCAGTGGTATGAAAACCTTACTGAAAGCCTTGAAGACTACGCTTTTGTAGGCGTTGGCAGAGATACAGGCGATTTAAGCGAAAATTGCGGTGAAATTTCTGCTATCATTTATAAGAAAACAAAGTACAACCTTATTGACAGCGGCACATTCTGGCTTTCAGAAACTCCCGATGAAGTTTCACGTGGCTGGGACGGTGCATGCAACAGAATCTGCACATGGGTTGTGCTTGAAGATAAAGAAACAGGTGAAAGATACGCTCACGTAAACACTCACCTTGACCATATGGGTCCTCAGGCTCGTACAAACGGTGTTGAGCTTGTTAAACAGAAAGCCCTTTCTTATGATATCCCCACAGTTGTTACAGGTGACTTCAACTTCAACAAAGGAACAGACCTTTATAACTCACTCGTAACAGGCGGACTTAAAGATACTCAGGATATTGCTCCTGACACAATGTACGGTAAAACATACCACGGCTACAACGGCGGTGAAAAAGGTGACCCCATCGATTTCATCTGTGTGAACAGCCTTGTTAAAGAAGTAAAAACATACAAAATCATAAGAGATAAATATAATTTGAAGCACACTTCAGACCACTATCCTATTTATGCTGACATGAAGTTTTAGGAGTGAGCAAAATGAAAACGATGAGCTATAACATTCTCTGTTGGGGCAAGGAAGGTCACGAAAGAGAAAAAAGAGAACCTATGGTTCTTGAAATTATCAGAAAAAACGATCCTGACACCCTTGGTGTGCAGGAAGCAACTCCCGAATGGATGGATTATCTCAAAAAGAATCTTACTGACTACGATTATGTAGGCGTAGGACGTGATGACGGAGATAACGAGGGCGAATATTCTGCAGTTTTCTATAAGAAAGATAAATATGTTACACTTGACAAAGGTAATTTCTGGCTTTCTGAAACTCCCGAAAAACCCGGCAAAGGCTGGGATGCAGTTTGTGTAAGAATCTGCTCATGGGCACTTCTTGAAGATAAAGAAAACGGCAAAAAGTTTATTCACCTTAACACTCACCTTGACCATATCGGTGTCCAGGCAAGAAAAGAAGGTATGAAGCTTATCTTCAATAAAGCGGAAAGTTTTTCTGCTCCCACAATTGTTACGGGCGACTTCAACTTCGATGAAGGCTCTGATTTTTACGAAGGTCTCACATCAGGCAAACTCCGTGATTCAAAGTTTATTGCTGAAACTTCAGACAACGGAGTTACATATAATGCTTTCGGCGAATATGAAGGCGCAGTTATTGACTTTATTATGGTTTCACCTGAAATCAATGTAAAAAAATATACTGTTGAAAAAACAATGATTAACGGACAATACCCATCAGACCACTACCCTGTTGTGGCAGAAATTGATTTCTAAGGAGAATACTTATGAGTTACGCAGACAAAGTTTTTGTTGAAAACATTAAAGATATTCTTGCAAACGGATATTCAGACGAAGAGCTTAATGTCCGCCCTAAATGGGAAGACGGTACACCTGCACATACAATTAAAAAGTTCTGCATGGTAAACAGATACGATTTAAGCAAAGAATTTCCTATTATCACAGTAAGAAAAACTTTCTTCAAAAGTTGCATCAAAGAACTTCTCTGGATATGGCAGAA
>JAZSFV010000127.1:0-9134 GCA_045532395.1 Acutalibacteraceae bacterium | reverse complement strand
AGAACTTGCAGAAATTGACCCTACTAAACTTAAAATTGTAGGCGTTGCAGACCCTGACGAAAACCGCAGAAAAATGATTAGAGAAAGATTTTCTTTCCCTGAAGAAAATTGTTTTGAAACTGCAGAAGAATTGGCAAAAGTTTCTCGTTTTGCAGACGTTGTAATTAACGGAACGATGGACCATGTACATGTAAAAACATCGATCCCTTTGCTTAAAGCAGGGTATGATATACTTCTTGAAAAACCTTTTGCAGTGAACGAAAAAGAAGCACGTGAACTTGTTAAGGTTGCAAACGAATACGGCAGAAAGGTTATGGTCTGCTTCGTTTTGAGATATGCGCCTTTCTATCGTAAAATAAAAGAAAGAATCATAGCAGGGGAAATCGGCGATATTTTAAATATCCAGACTTCCGAGTATGTGAGCTATCATCATATGTCTACAAGCCACGTAAGAGGCAAATGGAATAATTCAGACAGATGCCATACCTCAATGCTTCTTGCGAAATGTTGCCACGACCTTGATATCATGGTATGGATGATGGGCGAAGATAAGCCGGTTTCTGTTTCAAGCTTCGGCAGCAATATCCAGTTCAGACCTGAAAATGCTCCTGAAAATTCAGGCACAAGGTGTCTTGTTGACTGCCCCCATGTTGATACATGCCTTTATTCTGCAAAAAGAATATATCTTGACCACCCTGACAGATGGTCATTCTATGTGTGGGACAAGCTTGAACATTTGGAAAACCCCACAATTGAGGATAAAAGAGAACTTCTCAAAACCTCTCCTTACGGCATTTGCGCTTATAAGAGCGACAACAATGTTGTTGACCACCAGAGCGTGCTTGTTAATTTCAGAAGCGGCGCAACAGGCACACACAACATGGTAGGGGGCTCTTCAAGAGGTTTGAGAACAATACATATTACAGGCACAAAAGGTGAAATTTACGGCAATTGTGAAGACGGAAGTTTCACCGTGCAGAAAATTGACCCGTCACCTGACTGTGAGTATACAAAAGAAGTTGTTGAAACTTTTGTAAATGGTGATGCTCACGGCGGCGGAGATTTGAAACTTATAAAAGATTTTGTCGATTATGTAAGAGAGGATAAAATGTCAGTATCCTGCACTTCAATCGAAACTTCATTACTTGGCCATCTCGTTGTTTTCCTTGCTGATGAATCAAGGGAGAACGGCGGTATAGTTATAGATATCTAAGGAGGCATTTTTATGAAAAAATTAGCACGTATTTCAATTTCACTTGTTCTTGTGCTCACAATGGTATTTTCTTTGGCAGCACCCTCTTTTGCTACTGAAGAAAAATGCACATGCGGTGAAGACCCCATCATTTACGTTGCAGCTCTTGGTAGCGCAACACTTTACAAAGATGCAGACACAGAAAACGAAAAAGTTGTTTTCCGTCCCGAAACAGAAGATTATCTTAAATTGATAGGTTCACTTATTCTTCCTATCGTAAGACTTGTAATTGACGGAAATTATGACGCTTTCGGTGATAGCCTTGTTGACGGTGTTCTTGGTGTTTTCGGTTCTCTTGCAAATGCAGAAAACGGTGATTCAACACCTGATATCACCACAAAAGAAGAGCTTCCCACAGACCCTGTACACGGCCTTGAATACAGCTACTATTTCGGCTACGATTTCCGTGCAGACCCCCTTGTTGTAGCAGATGACCTTAACGCTTATGTTCAGCATGTAAAAGAACTTACAGGCCACGATAAAGTTCGTTTCAGAGCATCTTCAATGGGTGGCGTTATGGCTATGGCTTATTTCTATAAATACGGCAGCGATGACGTGAAATCTGTAATTTTCCAGAACTGTCCCATAAAAGGTACTGCTGTTGCAGGCGCTCTTTTCTGCGGTGAAGTGGAAATCAACCCTGTAGCACTTTATAGATATGCTTCAACTGCTATCACAACAATGGTACCCGGTGTTGGTGGAGATATTTTATCAGTTCTCGTTAAAACTCTTAACTTCTTTGGCGTATTCGGTGCACTCACAGATTTTGCAGGCGGTCTTGTAGACAAGCTTGTTGATAAAGTTTTTGAAGATGCTCTTATCCCTGTTTTCAAATCAAACTGTGGCATCTGGGCTTTCGTACCTGATGAATATTACAAAGACGCAAAGGTATTTATGTTAGGAGATAACCCCAACGCAGAACTTGTAGCAAGAATTGACGAATATCATTATAATGTTCAGCAGAAAGCAGACGAGATTCTCAATGGTCTTATTGCTGACGGTGTGCCCGTTATGATTGTTTCTGCAACAAATGTACAGAGAACACCTCTTGTAACTGCATGGAAAAACGATTCTGACGGTACAGTTGATACAAAATATTCATCAGTTGGCGCAACAGTTGCAGACCATGCAGAAACATTCTCTGCAGATTACAAACAGGCTGATACTGCTTGCGGACACGACCATGTTTCGCCTGATAACAGAATTGACGCATCAACTTGTGCACTTCCTGAACAGACATGGTTTGTAAAAGACATGATGCATTGCACAACTCATGACGGCCATGGTGAACTTTACAGATGGTTCTGGGAAAATGATGATGCAATTCTTACAATCTATTCAAATCCTGATTATCCCCAGTATTTACAGAATGATATAGAAAATCAGAAACTCGTTCCTCAGAAATAATTTGCAGGTTGTAATAAAACAGGTGTACGTCAGTACACCTGTTTTTAGTTTTTTTGCTGTTATTAGTAACACATATCAGTCAAATGTTAACAATTCACTCTCAAATTGTAAACAAATTCGTACAACTGTTGAAGTGAAAACAAAAATATGGTAAAATGATTTCAGCAAACTTATCAGGAGGATTTTACTTGCATATGGATAAGAACAGAAACTTTTCCGAGATTACTCCGGAAATCTTGAAATATACAGATAAATGTATTGATGAATGTAAAATTGAACCGTCATTATACATCGAACATAAAGTTAACAGAGGTCTCAGAGATTTAAACGGCAGAGGTGTCCTCACAGGTCTTACTGAAATTTCAGAAATTATTTCCAAAAAAGAAGTTGATGGTGAAGAAGTTACTTGCGAGGGTGAACTTTACTACCGCGGATACAACATTTTTGATTTGGTAAACGGCTTTGTAGGAGAAAAACGCTTTGGTTTTGAAGAAATCATATATCTTCTTATTTGCGGAAACCTTCCCACTGAAGAAGAATTAAAAGAATTCAATTCAGTGCTTGCAAGTTATCGTTCACTTCCTAACTCATTTGTAAGAGATATTATCATGAAAGCCCCAAGCGAAGATATGATGAACTCGCTTGCTAGAAGTGTTTTAACTCTTTATTCTTACGATAAAAACGCAAACGATACTTCAATTCCTAATGTTATCAGGCAATGTATGCAGCTTATTGCAATGTTCCCGTTGCTTTCTGTTTATAGCTATCAGGCTTACGAATATTACATAAGAGAAAGAGGCTCTTTCTTTATTCATGAGCCGAAAAAAGAACTCTCAACTGCAGAAAATCTTCTTCATATGTTGAGAATCGACAGTAAGTATACAGAACTTGAAGCAAAAATTCTTGACCTCGCTCTTGTGCTTCATGCAGAGCACGGCGGCGGTAATAACTCAACTTTCACAACCCATGTTGTTTCTTCATCGGGTACAGATACTTATTCTGCAATTGCTGCGGCTTTAGGCTCACTCAAAGGACCTAAACACGGCGGTGCAAACATTAAAGTATGCCAGATGTTTGATAACATAAAAGAAAACGTTAAGGATTGGGAAGACGAAGACGAAGTCAGAAGCTATGTTGAAAAGATTCTTCATAAAGAAGCTTTTGATAAGGCTGGTCTTGTTTATGGTATCGGCCACGCTATTTATTCTGTTTCTGACCCGAGAGCAAAGGTTTTCAAAGGTTATGTTGAAAAACTTTCAGAGGAAAAGGGCATGACCAAAGAGTACAAACTTTACTCTGCAGTTGAAAAAATTGCTCCCGAAATTATTGCAAGCGAAAGAAAAATGTATAAGGGCGTCAGCGCAAATGTGGACTTCTACAGCGGATTTGTTTACGATATGCTGGGACTTCCCAGAGAGTTATACACTCCCATTTTTGCAATTGCAAGAATTGCCGGTTGGTCAGCTCACAGAATTGAAGAACTTATAAACGGTGGTAAAATTATCCGTCCTGCGTATAAGAGCGTTGCACTTAAAAGAGAATATATCGATCTGAAAAGCAGATAAAAACAAAACTCGTAAGACTAAAATCTTACGAGTTTTTTACTAAAAAAACGCTTGTGTCCGTGCCCTTTATGGGGGTAAAAGTTATACACACAGACAACAAGCGGTTAAAAAAGATATTTCTTTTTTAACAACATTATTATACACGATATTTTCCAAAAGTCAATATAAAAATTTCATAAAAGAAAAAAGACATGTGTTTAATTATTCCTTAAATGAAAAATTACTTATACTGAAAACATTGAAATCCGGTCGGTTTATGTTTCGGTTTAACGTTGTTTTCAATTCGCAAATTTAAAACAAATCGACAAATTATAAATTTTGTGGTATACTTATTTTCAGGAGTGATTTATATGACAGAAGTTGCGGCAGCTCTCATATGGGAAAACGGAAAATTACTTATTTGCCAGAGACCGGCCCATAAAGGAAATGCGCTTTTATGGGAGTTTGTGGGAGGCAAATTGGAAAAAGGTGAAACTCATGAGCAGGCTCTTATCAGGGAATGCAGAGAAGAGCTTGATATTCTTGTGGAAGTAGGGGAACCTTTCTGCGAAATTACCCATACATATCCCGACATAACAATTCATCTTACTGTGTTTAATGCAAAAATTGTTGAAGGTATGCCGAAGAAACTTGAGCATGCGGATATCCGTATGATAACACCTGACGAGATATGTAATTATCAGTTTTGCGTTTCTTCAAAGCCCATACTTGAAAAACTTATGAAATAACAAAAATGTGTTGATTTAGTTTATGTAAAGTGATAAACTGTATCTGTAAATAATCGTAAGGGGGTTTTTCTTTGGCTATAGGTAAAAAATTTGCCGACAAAAAATTATTAATCGGCGTGGCTGTATTGCTTTGTTTGACAATTGGTTTTACCCTTGTTTTTAATCTTGTAAAGATAGACAGACAATCATTTAAAAATATTATATATGTTTCTGCTGACTGTTATAATACAGTTGCAGTCAAAGGAAACGGTATAGTTACAATCGCAGGTAATGACCAGACCGGGAAAAAATTTACAAGAAAATGGAAAGACATATCTGCTGTTGATGCAAACGACAAATATATCATGGGACTTAAAAAGGACGGTACTGTAGTTTTTGCAGAACAAAACAGTGAAAACCATGGTGTTGTTGAAGGCTTTGCTGATATAAATACGATTTCTATGGGTGGGTATCATCTTGTAGGTCTCAGAAACGACGGCACTGTAATTGCAAAGGATTACTTTATCAATCAGAAAGAAGACAATTACGGTCAGCTTGAAGTAAGTAAATGGAATGATATTGTAGCAATATCTGCAGGGCTTTATCATACGGTAGGTCTTAAAAAAGACGGTACTGTTGTTGCAACGGGCGATAATATGAGTGGGCAGTGCAACGTAGAAGAATGGACAGATATTGTAGCAGTGTCAGCAGGTTATAACCATACTGTAGGTCTTAAGTTAGACGGTACTGTGGTTGTTGCAGGAGATACTTCAAGCGGTCAGGGTGATGTTGAAAACTGGACCGATATTCTGGCGATATCTGCAGGATGCAGCCATACAATAGGTCTTAAAAAAGACGGCACATTGGTAGCAACCGGTGATAATTCACTTAATCAGTGTGATGTAGAAAAATGGACTGACGTTGTTATGATTTCTGCGGGAGATTATCATACTGTAGGTCTTAAAAAAGACGGCACATTAGTTGCAACCGGTGATAATGAATACGGACAGTGCAACGTTTCTCTTAAATAAAATCAAGCGTCTGAGCGGCAATTAACTCAGACGCTTATATTTTTTTATTTTATATCGATATTGACACCGTTCACTTCAACGCCTGTATTTGCACGAATCATTATGTACCTTACTCCGTCGATAACCTGAGTTGAAACGAGGTCAGTTCTGTCAGGGTTTACCTTTATCTGCACATCAGGGGTAACAAGCTCAAACTTTTTAACGTCGATAATGCTTTTGGGGGCGATTTCTGCGCCTTCGCCGAATTCTTCGTCAAATTTGTTTGAAAAACGCTCAACCTTTTCTTCGTCTACTCCGCAGTCTTCAAGAACTTCTCTGAAAGTGTTTTTGGAAAGACGTAACGGTTCTTCCTGCTTTGTGTCTTTGTGTTCCTGCACCATTACTGAAACGTGGTCGTGAACTGAACGCATAACTTTAAAATCGCATTCATCTTCCAGCGTTTCTTTAAGGCAACTGTTGAGACTGTCTTTTTGCTCTGCGGCAGAAACGGGGATTTCCACGCCGAAAATATTATCGATAAAATCAGGGTGAACGTCTGAAATATCTTTTGTGTAATAAAGCACGTTGTAGATATTTGCAGCTCTGTCGTCAAAAGAGGGGAACATAAAGCCTAAATCAGGGTTAGAAAGAATTGAATACTTCTCAAAACTCCTGAATGTGCCGTCATATTCGCGGAAATAAAGCCCGCTGTTAAGCTCTTTTACGGGGCAGATACTGCATACTATGTAAGAAAACTGTGAGGATGAATCTTCCTCTTTGTCGCCGTTTTCGGTATATTCAAAAACATCGTAAGTGTCGTGGATGAGCAAAATTGCAAAGTTTCCTTCAAATGATACGCTTTCAATTACTGTTTCATAGAATTTTGTAAGAAGTTCATCGTCTTTTAATTGAGAATTTCTCAAAGCCATAAGCGTTTTATGCTTTTCGCTTGTTGAAACTTCCATAGCAGAATACTCAAGGTCTAAAAGGTTTGTGCCGAGTGAGCCTGAAAGTGATTTTTTCATAACTGATAAAATCTTTTCGCTTTCTTCTGTTGAACATTGTGCTACTGACTGGCTGAATTGTGAAACAATTTTCTTTTCACCATTCACCATACAGCCTTTAAGGCTTATTATATTATTTTTATCAGGGCGGAAACGCCTTCTTATTTCTCTTAATTCTTTATCTGTCATTGGTTTTGCTCCTTGTGATGATATGAGAGAATTATACCACTTTTATAAGACAAAAATCAACACCTACACTTGAAATTAAAGTGTAGGTGTTTTTTTATTAAGCCTTAAAGAAAAGTCCCAGAATCACAGAGGATATTGCAGTAATAAATTCCCATATATCGTCCGCGTCATCAAATGTTGTTTCGAAATAGAAAGATGAATCTTCTTTTTCCGGAGTGAAGCGGAAGTTATCAATGTCAATATCTGCATTACCACCGCTTGTGAAATGAAGTTCAATATTCTGTAGGTATTTAATCATGTTATTGGGGCTTATAATACCACATTCGTTACCATAAAGATAAAGACTGTTAAGGTCAAGCGTGATTTCATGCCATTCATTATCGGCAGGGATTACTACTGAACTTTCATGGCTTTCGTTTGCTTCGGGGGAATACCACATGAATGTTTCTCTGTAAAGCCTGAAAGAATCAAATGTAACGTCTTCTGTTCCGTTGTTTCGTACGGAGAAAGTGAGAGTAGAATAGTTTGACCAGTCTCTCTGTGCATCTGCACAGAAGCTTTCTTTTTCACCTTCAAAATATGAGATTGTAGGCTTGAGTGAAAAATCTCCGTTTGATGTAATGTTGAGATAATCTTCGGTGTATGTGAGTGTGCCGTTTTGTGAAGTCCATGAATCGTAGAAACCACTGTACGGATCTCCGAGATTAAACCATGTTTTTTCCGTTTCACAGTCTGTCCATGGAAGGTCAAGCCAGGCTTGAGTCATTAAATTCTTGTCTGTAACGAAAGGGCCGACAGGAAGCGCTAATTTGCCGTTATTTGTGGCGTAAAGGTTTGCACGCATGTTGGATGTACAGTAAGCGTAACTCGCCGATTTGGGCTCTTTTACGCCATCTGACCATACTTTAACTGTATCTTTTGATACAATCTCTGCCTGCGCTTCTGTGTAAACGCCTTTTTCGTCACAGACTGCAAAGCCGCGTATTTTATCTCCGTCCGCTTTCAGACCATCACCGATGTTGTCAAAAGTAACATATACGGCTCCGTCTTTTATTTCAGTTTTCTTTATTGTGGAAACTGTGTATGTATCTCTTTCACCGTAAACAAGTCCTTCTGCGGCGTAAAACATTCTCTGTCCTACTTGCTCTTTGGCGGACGGGTGAATAACACCTGTGGAAACAAGATATGTAAGCGGTAAATCGTGAATTGAAATTACTGCACGTGAGTCAGCGTCTTTCTGCTGTATTTCTGTATAATAAAGGTTTCTTTCAGGGAGAATTGTATCTGTTCCGTAATGATAGGGGGCAAGCTGAGTGTAAATAATGGGTAACTGCTCATTATCCTCAAAACCGAAAAGTTCAGAATAAGAGGATTGCATCAAATCAAATGCTTTGCCGTACATTGCTGCTTCCCAGCTCATATCGGTTTCGCCCTGATACCATATCATACCTGTGGGGCGGAAATGTTTAAGCGGGTGAATTTTCTGGTTATAGTTTGCAGTAACGTCAGTATAAACATTCTGTCCGTTTTCTTTCCATTTGTCAGCGGTTACATATTGTCCTCTGTCTGCAAGGTAGCTTGTAAGCTCTTTGTCACTTTCGCATGTTTCACGGCCAAGCCATGAAGCGATTGAACTTCCGCCGAGAGATGAATTGAGAATACCTACGGGCATATCGAGCTTTTTCATAAGCTGCTCTGCAAAGAAATACGCAACGGCACTCATGTTGTAAATATATTCGTCTTCGCCTGTAACCCATACTGCGTCTGTAATGTCGTCCTGAGCGTCACGAGGAAGCATTGTAAGGGCGTTTTCGCCTTTATATTCAGGATAACCGGGCACCATAAGAACACGTAAATTTTTTGAAAGTTTAACTTTGTTCTGCCACATTTCAACACCGGTTATTGACTGTGAAAGGGGATACATCATGTTGCTCTGACCTGATGCAAGCCATAATTCGCCGAAAACGATGTTTTTAAGAACTCTTATGTCTTTTCCGTTT
>JAZSFV010000269.1:0-4934 GCA_045532395.1 Acutalibacteraceae bacterium | reverse complement strand
AAGAACCCAACCATCATTAATTTTCGCCCTTATACCTGTAGGAATTTTTATGGTTTCACCGCTTTTTAATTCAAAATCAACAGGTGCAAAAAAATCATATCCTGCAGAGCCTGAAGTTGCACGAATGGGAAGTTTTATATTATCATAAATTTCATGTGCATCAAAATCAAAACTTTTCTGAAATTCTTCAAAACTTACTTTTTCAAATTTAGCAATTCTCTGCATAATTTATGTCTCCTTTTTCTTTACATACAAGATAATTATATTACAATTCTTGACAAAAAGTCAACAAGAGTTATACTATTTGGTAGAGGTGTTTTTTATGAAAAAACTTAAAAATCCTGAAAAACAAAGACTAAGGCGAGAAAAAGAAATTTTAAAATGGGAAAGAGAAAAACTGAAACCCAAAAGAAATTTCTATTTTATCTATCTTGTGCTGATAATTTCCCTTATTTACGCAACAGACGAGATTGCGTCCCAAATCGGCACACTTATGAAAACTGAAATTGCGAACGACCTTTTCTCAAAATACGGAGAAAGTTCGGTCGGCGTTCTGGACATTCTCTCAATGATTGTAGTACCATTCCAGGCATTAGGGCTTATTTACAGACCTCTTGCTGACAAATTGGGAAGAAAGTTATTTTTAATCATAAACACTTTCGGCATGAGCTTTGCCATGCTTACAATTTTCCTTTCAAACAATCTTTTCATGTATTTTGCAGGTGCATGCCTTGTGCAGTTTTTCATTCCTCATGATATGCATGTTGTTTACATAATGGAATCTTCCCCCATCAAGCACAGAGCAAGAATTTATTCTGTAATAAAATTCTTTGCAAACATGAGTGTCATGCTCATTCCTTTGTTGAGAAAATTACTTATGAAAGATGCATCAGAATGGCGAATGGTATTTTTCATTCCTGCAGTTGTGGGAATTATCACCTGCCTTGTGGCTCTTTTAGCTGCAAGGGAGACAGATACATTTATTGATTCACGCTTAAGCTATCTTCGCAAACCGCAAGAAGAAATTGATGCAGAAAAGAAAATCGAAAATGCTCAGGGCGGACTTATTCCTGCTCTTAAATTTGCTATGAAACACAAGCAACTGCGTTGGCTTTACATAACATCTGCTTTTGTAAATTTAGGTTTTATCGCAACCTTAAACTATCAGGTTATTTTATCTTACGGCTACGCGCAGAATTTTGTGAAAAACGGTTTGTTCCAATCCCTTGGAGACGAAGTTATGAACTATGTAAGCACAGGCCCTGTCACTGCAGCACTTTTCATGTTCCCTGTAGGCTGTGCTTTTGCGCAGGTAATTATGGGCTTTATTTCTGACTCAAAGGGCAGGAAAACGGCAGCAACAGTTACGGCTTTTAACTGTCTTTTATTCTTTATCCTTTTCACCACAGGTGCAAAAATGGCATGGCAGCCTTATCTTGTAGGTTTCTTCTGTGGTGCATTTCTCGGCAGTTATTACACAACAAACGATGTGCTTATAATGATGATTGGCGAATCTTCACCTACAAACTTACGCTCATCAACAATGTCGGCACAGTTTATTGTAACGGCTATCGGCGTTGCCGTTTCGTATGGTGTAAGCTTGCCCCTCGTTACAATTCTCGGCAACACTTCAATGGAAACTGTATGCTTCTCGTTGCTTGTGCCCGGATTTATACTTTCACTTTTCCTGCTTGTACGAAAAACACACGAAACAAAGGGAATTGATATGGACACAGTCACAGGCTGTGAATGGGACTAAAAAAAACCACCTTTCTGATTTTTTCAGAAAGGTGGTTTTAGTTACACTTCTTATTTTTTATTATGAGGAACTTTAACGTTTTTCCATTTAGAAACCTTACATTGTCCGTTTATATCTGAGCCTGCAGCAACAACAGTTCCATCTGCTTTAAGACCTACCATATGATAATCTCCGGCTTCTATAGCAATAATGTTTTTCCACTTTGTGACATCATAATTTTCACTATCATCTATACCTGTATAAACTACAGTTCCGTCTGATTTCAGCCCAATCGTATAGTATCGTCCTGCAGAAACAGCTACTATATCTGTCCAATCGGAAACATTGCATTGACCAAGCACATTATCACCTGTAGCAACAACTGTACCATTTGATTTAAGACCTATGGTGTGACCATCACCTGTTGCAACAGCGACTATATCCGTCCAATTTGAAACGTTACACTGCCCGTCTCCGTTATATCCCTCTGCTACAACTGTTCCGTCTGATTTTATTCCTATCGTATAACCGCTATCAAACGAAACATCAATAATTCTGTTTCCGCCTGCTTCAACCGCAACGATATCTTTCCAGGAAGATAAATCACACTGACCATTAGTATTTCTGCCCACTGCAACAACAGTGCCATCCAATTTCAGACCAACCGTATGGAAATCACCTTCGGAAATAGATACAATATCAGTCCAGTCGTCATAAGCACGATGACTCTTTGCCATACAAACAACAGTTCCGTCTTTTTTAAGCCCGACCGTAGAAGTCATATCTGCAGAAATACCGACTATATCTTTAAGCCCTTCTACATCCAATCCGTTAATAACATAATTATCAAAATTCTGACCAACCGCAACAACGGTGCCATCTGATTTTAAAGCTGCAGTATGGTAGTGTGCGGCAGTAATTGTATGTCTTACTGCAAACTCATTCCACAGACTGAAACTTTTTTCTCGCGCATCTTTGAAGTCTGCAATACTTCCGAAGAGTATAGCAGCTTTTTTCTTTTCGCCCTTATTAACCAACTCAACGGCATCATTATATATACTATCTTTTCTCTTTTCTTCTGCAAGCTTTTCTCCGTTAGCGTCTAGTTCTGCTTTTTCCTTCATCTTAAGTTTTGCCGTTTTAATCATGTTTTCAGAATCTTTATATTCATTAAGACTTTCAAATATTGCAATAGCATCCTCATATTTACCATCTGCCATCAATTGCATTGCATTATTATATTTACACTCTTCAATTTTAGAACTGCTGTCTTTATATCCGTCAAGTTCGACAAAAGCAGAAATTGCTTCCTGATATTTTCCCGCTTCCAACAAAGCAACTGCTTTATTATATTTATTATCTGGTATAATTACAGTCACAAGTATAACTGCAAACACTACCACAATCACAACAGCAGATATTATTAAAGTTGTAACTACCTTTGTTTTTCCTTTATTTTTTGTTACCGATTTATTATTTTCATCATTCATTTTTTAAACTCCTAAAACAAAAAGTGTGTAGCAAAATTATTTTAACATGTCGAAATAAAAAAATCAACAGTATTTAACGCCCAAAAATCAAAGGAACGATGCAGGCATCGTCCCCTACAAAACACATGCAAACTTTCTTGCACAAAAGAAAAATCCTTATTCTTAGAACAAGGATTTTTAATATCAACTTAATTACGGCACGTATACTGCGGCTTCATGGTAATATAATTCATATGGATTTTCTATGCCCTCTACATAGCCTGAAACATCTGCGCCCATAGGGTTAAAGCAGGTATTATCAGGAGCAACTATAATATGACAGTTAAGTGCCCAGACGTTGACTAATTCTTCGCCTTTATGACTTTGAAGGAAATTATTATACCTTTCAAACCATTTTGCACCGTAGGCTGTGCTGTCAGATAACTCGCCATTTACTTTCATGAGAGTAACTATTGCGAT
Organism: Acutalibacteraceae bacterium; assembly: GCA_045532395.1. GTDB lineage: Bacteria > Bacillota > Clostridia > Oscillospirales > Acutalibacteraceae > SIG575. The sequence goes on along the minus strand of JAZSFV010000269.1, from coordinate 1,247 downwards.
AAGCTTATCTCCGTTATAAACAAGGTAATCGATGTTGCTTTGATTGATTTTAAAAGATTCACCTTCTGCGCCTGTGTAAGAAACATAGCGGTAACCGTCTGAAAATCTTATTGAATCAACCGAAACTTTATCAGCACCTAAAGAAGCTGCAATTCTCCACTTATTTTCGCTCAAATATTTCTGTGCTTCTTCTTCGGTTATAACTTCCCCTGTCAATTTAAAACTTTTATCAAAAGGTACAATGGGAATACAAAAATGATGACCAGGTGGTGTAAAACCCTGAGCGTAATTTCCACCGTCTGTAAACGCTTGCTTTTGTGTTATATTTTCTCCATTTACAGTTTCTTCATTCTGAGTGGCATTTGTTGTAAGTAAAACAGAGTTTTCAGGTGATGTCATCGAATTAGAAGATTTTCCTAAAACATTTTCGGATTTAATTAAATCTGTTTTATTGTTTTTCAAAGCAAATCCTATAAATCCTACAAGTGCAACACATAATGCAAGAGAAGAAATTTTTATCATGTTTTTTCTTTTAATGCTTTTTTGTTTTTCATATTCCTTTTTACGGTTTAAAACGTTTTCTGCAATTTCATCACAATTCTTCATATTGAAAGCCCTCCTTTTCAAGTTGTTTCTTAAGCGCGTTACGGGCGCGATAAACAAGATTTTCAATCTGCCTTTTGCTTTTTTTCATTACCTTTGCAGTTTCATCGTTGGAAAACTCTTCAAAGTATGTAAGATATAAAACCTGAAAATAATCAGGATTCAGTTTTTTCATAGCACGATGAAGAATGATTTTTCTTTCTTTGATAAGATACTCTTTTTCAACATTTTCTTCTTCTCTTACAAAATGAACATACTCATCTACAGGCTCAGACGATATTTTTTTATTACGCCTTAAATAATCAATCGCCGTATTGCGTGCAATAGAAAAAAGCCATGTCTTAAAAGAACTTTTTCCTGAAAAATTCGGTTTCTTCGTAATAAGCTTGAAGAATGTTTCTTCCATTAATTCTTCTGCAACAAAGATATTTTTAACATAAGTATTTATGTATAAGGTAAGACCGTCTTTATATATTTCTATTATTTCGACTAATCCCTTATCGTCGCCATCAATGTAACGGCGGTAGCTACTTTCACCATTATCCATTGATTTACCCCTTCCTGAAAGATTTTCTATCTTTCATCTGTTAGACGTATAATACCACAAAAACTCTCACTATATTATAAGTCGGAAGCCAAGCGGT
>JAZSFV010000242.1:0-3753 GCA_045532395.1 Acutalibacteraceae bacterium | reverse complement strand
AGAAGAACTCTGTCCCCTGCTTTCAGTTTTTTTGCCATACTTTTTATTTCACTTACGTTTAATCTATATTCCATCAGATAATCACTCTTTTGGGTTCTTCTTTTTGTTTTCTGATAATTGAGCCTGATTTTACTTCTCTGTCACATGAGAAAGAAAGTTTCATTGTTGCATGGGGAGCACTTTCTATTCTGTCTCCCTGCTCATTTTTAAGTTCTTTTACAGTAACTTTAAAGGGTTCGCAACCGGGTTCTACAATTTCAAGCTCGTCACCGTCCAGGAATTTATTTCTCTGCACGGCATACAGTTCGCCATTTTCCCATTTTTCACAAACTGCAACAACATCCCATTCGCGACGGTAACCGCCTTCGTAATAGATTTCTGCATTTTCTATGGGTGAGCCGAAATAGAAGCCTGTACAATATTCACGGTAGCTTACTTTTCTCATTTCCTCACTTATCCATGGAGAAACCTTGAAATCATCTGTGGGATTTTTCATGAATTCATCTACTGCAGCACGATAAGCGTTTGTCACTGCCGCTGTATAATAAGCAGATTTTGCTCTGCCTTCAATTTTCAAAGAAGTAACACCTGCATCCACAAGCTCAGGAATATGCTCTATCATACACATATCTCTCGCGTTCATTATGTAGGTGCCTTTGTCGTCCTGCTCAATGGGGAAATAAACTCTGGGACGTGTTTCTTCAACAACGTGGTATTTCCATCTGCAGGGCTGTGCACAGTCGCCTCTGTTTGAATCTCTGCCAACAAGATAGTTTGAAAGCAGGCATCTGCCTGAAAAAGAAACACACATGGCACCATGTACAAAACATTCTATATCAAGGTCTTTCGGCACTTTCGCACGTAATGTCTTGATATCTTCCATTGAAAGTTCACGTGCAAGTACAACTCTTTTGGCACCCATTTCGTAGAACGCGTTTGCAGTTGCATAGTTTGTTATACCTGCCTGAGTTGAAATATGAATTTCTGTTTTGGGAGCATATTTCCTGGCAAGTGATAAAGTGCCTATATCAGAAATAATAAGGGCATCTACCCCTGCATTCTGGGCATTTTCCAAAAATGCAGGAAGCAAATCAACTTCGTTATTTCTGGGGACAGTATTGCATGTAAGATAAAGTTTTACTCCACGTGAATGGGCAAATTCAACTGCTTTCGGCAATTCTTCATCTGAAAAGTTTGCAGGTGATGTTCTCATTCCGAACATTCCGCCGCCTACATAAACTGCATCTGCGCCAAAATCAACTGCAGAAACAAGTCTTTCCCAGTCCCCTGCGGGAGCAAGAACTTCAGGTTTTATAAAATCTTTAATCAAAGGTTTATCATCCTTTATTTTGAAATTAACGCAACATTCTGCTGATGTTCATAGTCAGTAGTTGCATAGTAAACTTTACCGTTTTTGTCATGACAGAAATAAAGGTAAGATGTCTGTGACGGATAAAGCGCTGCATGAATTGCATCTATACCCGGGTTACAGATAGGACCTTCCGGAAGCCCCATGCAAATCGCTGTATCGTACTTGTCAAGGTAAGTTTTTGCTTTGTTTTCGCCTAACAAATCCACAAGATAAATATCTACATAGTTCTTTGTAGAGTCGCACTGAAGCAAGGGATAAGTTGAAGATTTGTTAAGTCTGTTATGAATAACAGATGAAATATCTGCCATCTGTGAGGGACCTGCAGCTTCTTTCTGAATAATTGAAGCAATCGTAAGAATTTCGCTTGTTGTAAGACCTAATTCTTCCGCACGTTTTTTATATTCGTCAGTCCATCTTTCGTTAAAGTTTTCAAGGAAACGTTTGATAACACTTGATGTGCTTTCGCCGATATACATATCGTAAGTATCAGGGAAAAGATAACCTTCAAGCTTGATTGCAACACCGGGGTTCTTGTTATCAAGGAAATCGTACTTATAATCGTAATTAGCTGCACTTATAAATTTATTGGGATTTTTAATAATTTCGTAGTCTTCAAGTCTGTTGACAATCTGCGCCGTTGTATAACCCTCAGGGAAAGTAATGCTTACTGTCTGTTCTGACATCACTTTATTGTCAAGCAATACATTGAGCATACCTTCAATACCCATTGACTGGGAAAGATAATAAGTTCCTCCGATATACGGCTTCAGTTTTTCTTTTTCTGTGGCATAATCGTAGTAATATATACCCTCCTGGTCATATCCTCTGAACTTTGCAAAAATTTTGCAGAACCAGGGAACTCTTATCAGCCCTTTCTCATGGAAAAGGTCAATGGCTTCACTTGTTGTGATTTTATCGGAAATTGTGATTTCAACTTCTTCATCAGAAGCAGAAATTGCAAGAACATCGTTGGCGCACTGCACACCTATAACTGAAAAAGCAATTGTAGCCACAAGCATAACCACCAGGGAAATGCAGAGAGTAACAGAATAGATTTCTCCCATTTTTTTCTTCTGGGCTGCAGTAAGAGTTTTTCTTTTTGACGATGTGGTTTTCTTATTTCCCGCGCCTTTTTTGGCAGGAGATTTTTTTGATGATGAAGTTTTTGTAAACATATCAATATCTCCGCCTGTCTTTTTTTGTCCTGCGTCAGTACCTTTCGGTTCCGTTGCGGAATTGTTCTGATTATTACCTACGTATCTGGGAACAGTTGTATCTCCCGGGCGACGCTGATAGTTGCCGAAATAAACTGCACCTTTAGTCTGCGGTCTGTTTGAAACGGTGTCAACCTTTTTCTCCTGAGAATGGTTTTCCTCAATTTTCAGGACAAATTTTTCCACCTTTTCTTTTCTTGACATTCCGATTGCTTCAGACGGTCTGTTCGAATTGATTTCTTGGGATTTATATTCTTTTTTGTCGTTTGAATTTATAAATTCATCCATTTCTGACCATCCCTTCCAAGTAAAATAATTTATTTCTGAATTGAAGCATAAATTTTGTCTGCTTCTGCTTTTCCTGCAAACTGCTCCGCAATTTTAAGACCGAATTCTATTGCAACACCTGCACCCTTTGCAGTGATTATATTACCATCCGTTACAACGCCTTCATCGACAAACTCTGCACCCTCAAGTTCTCTTTCAAAACCGGGAAAGCAGGTTGCCTTCTTGCCATTGAGCAAACCTTTGTGACCAAGCACTGACGGTGCGGCACAGATAGCGCAGATAAGCTTGTTATTTTCGTTTGCGTAATCTATAAAGCTTTGTGCATCTGCATTTTTTTCTATATTGAGTGTTCCCGGCATACCACCCGGAATTACAACAGCCTGCAAAGTTTCGTCAGGTTTTATGTTTTTTATATCAGCATCGCACACAATGCCTATTCCGTGAGAGCCTACTATCATCTGTGAGCCGATACCCAATGTCATAACATCAAGTTCAGCACGTCTTAACATATCAATTGTGGCTACTGCTTCAACTTCTTCAGTACCGTCTGCTAAAAAAACATAAATCATAATTTCACCTTATTCCAGATTGAGCGAAAGAAAAATATTTTCGTCAGTTTTCCGTTTCAAATTATTATCAAAATAGTATATCATACCACGGGAGATTTTGCAAGATTTATCAGGGTTTAAAGGCAAATAAACATCTGCTTTTTCGGCTGAAATCGCTTTTAAAACTGAAGATACAAATAAATCCGTATCTTTTTTACAGCAAACTTCAACTATATGCTTGCCATCAGTAAGTGCATAACCTGAAATGTTACCATTTTCACGCCATACAAACACCTTTTCTGAAATATCTGAAGCAAAGGCTATATGCTAT
>JAZSFV010000039.1:0-9537 GCA_045532395.1 Acutalibacteraceae bacterium | reverse complement strand
TTTCCTGATGAAACGCATCAACAGAAATCAGAATATCATTAACTCCGCTATCGATCAGCTGCTTTGCAACAAGTTTAATTTTATCAGTATCTTTGCTAAAATAACCGTTTGTTATAAGTTGTCTGTGCGGAATATTCATATGTTTTGCAGCGTTATGAATAGCGCAAACAGTATCGGTGCAAAGTAAAGGCTCGCCACCAAAAGTCATGATTGATTTTATTCTATAATTCCGTGCTATTTTGTAAACAGCATCTACAGATAAATAAACATCGAGATTTTCTATGTTATTGTGTTCGCCTTGTGAGCAATGCTTGCAATTACCGGTACATGCTGATGTTACAACAAACTCTATGCGATTAAGATTTTTAAGATATTTATTCATAAATTATCACTATCCACTACCATTAAATCTGAAATAATTATACCATTCCCCTTTTCATATGTAAACTAATTTTTAATATTGTCATTTTATACAATATTATAGAAAAATTATACAAAATAATTTATCTTTTTTTGAAATGTTTTACTTTACTAAAGTGATAAATTATAGTATAATATATCAGTATATTTATTTTGGGGGTGTATCCTTTGCAGCAATACATAAATTCGTTGCCGATTGAGGACAAGCTTACAATTGAACTTGCAGAACTCTTTGAAAAATTCGGTTATAAAAAGTACTGCATGGCTAAATTTGAAGAATACAGTTTTTACAGTGATAACAGAGATTTCCTTTCAGGTGAAGGTATTATCGCTTTTAATAATTCTGATGGACGCCCTATGGCTCTCAAGCCTGATATTACGCTTTCTATCGTTAAAAATTCAAGAATATCTTCCGATACTCTTACAAAAGCATATTATAACGAAAGCGTTTACAGAATCGGCAAAAACACTCACGATTATAAAGAAATCAAACAGACAGGCGTAGAAGTTTTAGGTAAACTTGATGCTTACAGTATTTCAGAAATTATCCTTCTTGCTCTTGAAAGTCTTGATAAAATAGATGAGGATAATATTCTCTCAATTTCTCACATGTCTGTTATTTCAGCACTTATGGAAAAATATAATATCTCTTCACGTAAACTCAAGAAGAGAATTATCGAATATATTATCGGCAAAAACATGCATGATTTGAGAAAACTTCTCAATGAAAATGAAATAGATGCTGATAAATTCATTGAAATAGTTTCTATCAGTGGCAAAATTGACTGTGTTGTTGAAAAACTCGAAAAATTCTCATCCGACGGCTTCTGCTTTGAGGAAGCAATCAATGATTTTAAAGTTATCTCAAAAGCACTTAGTGTAAACGGTTGTAAATATAACGTGACAGTTGATTTTTCAGTGCTTAATAACACAGATTATTATAATGGAATTATTTTCCAGGGATTTGTTAAGAATGCTCCTAATGCTGTTCTTGCAGGCGGAAGATACGACAACCTTGCAAACAAAATCAGAAAAAATACTGAAGCTATCGGTTTCGCTATCTATCTTGATAACCTTAACTTATGGTATCCCAACAAGAAAGAATTCGACACAGAAATCGTTATTATCAACAATGGCGGAGACTCTTCAGAACTTCTTTCTGTTGTTAAAAACTTCATAACTGATGGACATTCTGTAAGAGTTGAACATAAAATTCCAACAGATTACAGTTATAAAACTCTCTATACTTTTGACGGCACACTTAAGGAGGAAAAATAATGCTGAACATTGCTTTACCAAAAGGACGTCTCGGCGATAAAGTTTATAACCTTCTTTCTTCAATCGGTTATGACTGTGCAGAGATTTATGAAGACAACAGAAAACTTGTTTTTGAAAACCACGAAAACGGTGTAAGATATTTGCTTGTAAAACCATCAGACGTTGCAGTTTATATTGCTCACGGTGCTGCTGATATCGGTATTGTAGGTAAGGATTGCCTTGATGAAGGTGATTTTGACGTATATGAACTCCTTGACCTTGACATCGGCAAATGCAATATGTGTGTTGCCGCTAAAAATGATTATGTAGAAGACCCTGACAGACCTATCCGTGTTGCTACAAAATTCCCCAACATAGCAAAAAGATACTATGCATCTTTCAATCGTGAAATTGATATTATCAAACTTAACGGTTCAATTGAGATTGCTCCCCTTTTAGGTCTTTCAGATGTTATTGTTGATATAGTTGAAACAGGAACAACTCTTAAAGAAAACAATCTTTCAGTTTTCCAGAAAATCCTGCCCATAAGCGCACGTCTTATTGCTAATAAATCGTCTTACAGATTTAAGCAAGATACAATTAATGAACTTACCGAAAAACTGAAAGTAAGGCTTCAGGAGGATAAGAAATGATAAAGATTATAAACATGGCTGATGCAAAAAAAGAGGATATCCTCATAAGAGATATCAACACAAAGAGTGGTGTTGAAGACATTGTATCAGACATTATCGATAACGTAAAACTGAATGGTGATAAGGCACTCAAAGAATACAGTCTTAAATTTGATAAAGCTGAAATTGAATGTCTTGAAGTTACAAAAGAAGAAATCGAAGCAGCATATAATTCTGAAGATAAGGAATTTATTGCAACACTTGAAAAAGCAAGAGAAAATATCCACCATTTCCATTCACATCAGGTAAGAAATAATTTTATTATCAACGATAAAGACGGCGTTATTTTAGGACAGAAAATTACACCCATTGAAAAAGTAGGTCTCTATGTACCCGGCGGCACTGCAAGTTATCCTTCGAGTGTTCTTATGAATGCAGTTCCTGCTAAAATTGCGGGTGTTAAGGAAATTGTAATGGTAACTCCCCCTGATAAATCAGGAAATATCCCTGCTCCTATTCTTGCAGCAGCAAAAGTTGCGGGTGTTGACAGAATTTTCAAAACAGGCGGTGCTCAGGCAGTTGCAGCTCTTGCATTCGGTACAGAAAGCATGCCTAAAGTTGATAAAGTTGTAGGACCGGGTAACGTATTTGTTGCTACTGCAAAAAGAATGCTTTACGGCATTGTTGATATTGATATGATTGCTGGTCCCAGTGAAATTCTTGTACTTGCTGACGGCACGTGCAACCCTGAATACGTAGCGGCTGACTTACTTTCACAGGCTGAACACGATAAACTTGCCAGTGCAGTTCTTATTACTGATTCAGAAGAACTTGCAAATAAAGTATCAGAAGAGCTCGAAAAACAGATTCCTGAACTTCCAAGACACGAAATTGCAAGAACATCAATTGATACAAACGGTAAAATTATTATCGCTGAAAACATGAAACAAGCAGTTGAAATCAGTAATGAAATCGCACCTGAACATCTTGAAGTATGTGTAGATAATCCCTTTGAACTTCTCAATCTCATCACAAACGCAGGTTCAATTTTCCTTGGCAAAAACGTGCCTGAGTCATTAGGTGATTATCTTGCAGGCCCCAACCACACACTTCCCACATCAGGTACAGCAAGATTCAGCTCTCCCCTTTCAGTTGACGATTTCATAAAAAAATCTTCATTCATTTATTTCTCTGAAGATGCACTTAATGAGGTTGGCGAAGATGTTGTGAGATTTGCAAACAAAGAAGGTCTTCACGCACACGGAAGAGCAGTAAGCAAAAGATTAAAAAAATAAGAAGGTATCCACATGAGCAAATTTATGAGAAAGGAATATGATTCAATCGTTCCCTATACTCCGGGTGAACAGCTTAATGATAAAAAGTACATTAAGCTTAACACTAATGAATCACCGTTCCCTGCTTCTCCTAAAGTTCTTGAAACAATCAATAATAATTTAATTGCTTCACTTAACTTATATTCAGACCCGAAACTTAAGAAAATCAAAGAAGCTATCGCTGATTTTTATAACGTAAAATCAGATATGATTTTTGTCGGCAACGGCTCAGACGACGTAATTGCATTTGCATTTATGGCTTTTGGCGGTCTTGGCGGTGAATTCTGTTGCCCCGATATTACATATAGTTTTTATCCTGTATTTGCTGATTTGTTTAAGGTAAATCTTGAAAAAATACCCCTTAAAGATGACTATAGCATTGATGTGAACGATTATGTAAACAAAGGTAAAAACATCATAATTGCCAATCCTAATGCCCCCACAGGTCTTGCACTGACACATGATGAAGTTGAACTTATTGTCAGAACAAATCCCGACAATGTTGTAGTCATAGATGAAGCATACGTTGATTTTGCACCTGGTGTAAGTGTTGTTGATTTAGTGAATAAATATGAGAATTTAATGGTTACGCAGACATTCTCAAAAAGCCGCTCATTGGCAGGTCTCAGGGTAGGTTTTTCTGTTGCTTCAAAAGTTCTTACTGATGACCTTGAAAAATTAAAATACTCTTTTAACCCCTATAATGTGTCTACTCTCTCTGTCGAAGCTGCAGCTTCTGCTATTCTTGACAGAAAATACTATGAAAACACAATTTCACAAACCATAGAAATACGTGAATTCACAAAAAATGAACTCATAAAAAGAGGTTTCATTGTCACTGATTCAAAAACAAACTTTGTATTTGCTAAAAGTGATAAAATCCCCTCATCTGCACTTTATGAAGAATTAAGAAACAGAGGCATTCTTATCCGTTACTTCAATTCACCGCGTATAGACAAATATTTCAGAATGTCTATGGGTACTATGGAGCAGATGAAAACAGTTATAAATGTAATTGATGAAATTATAAAGGAGCGAGAATGATGAGAAAATCTGAAATTCAGAGAAAAACAAACGAAACTGATATTTCACTTTCACTTTGCCTTGACGGTACAGGTAAATCAGATATTAACAGCGGTATCGGCTTTCTTGACCATATGCTTGACCTTTTTGCAAAGCACGGCAGAATGGATTTGACTGTTAAATGCACAGGCGATACATACGTAGATTTCCATCATTCTGCAGAAGATATCGGCATTGTACTCGGCCAGGCTTTCAAAGAAGCAGTTGGCGATAAAAAAGGAATCAAAAGATACGGTAACATGCTCCTCCCTATGGATGAATCGCTGGTACTTGCGTCACTTGATATAAGCGGACGCGCTTTTCTTAAGTATGACCTCATAATTCCTACTGAAAAAGTGGGCGAAATGGATACAGAGCTTATTGAAGAATTCTTTATTTCATTTGTCAGAAATGCAGATATTACTCTTCACATAAAACAACTCGACGGAACAAATTCACATCATATTATTGAGGCTGCATTCAAAGCTGTAGCACGTGCTATAAAAGAAGCTGTCAGCATTGATGAAAAAGCAAAAGATGAAATTCCCTCAAGCAAAGGTTTGCTTTAATCGGAGGTTTTAGGTTTGATAGCAATAGTTGATTATGGTTGCGGAAACCTGTTTTCGCTTACAAGTTCTGTCAACGCCTTGGGACTTGACACTTGTGTTACAGGTGATGCAGAAAAAATAAAACACGCTGACAGAATTATTCTCCCCGGCGTTGGTGCGTTTGAAGACGCGATTAATAAATTAAAAAATTCAGGCCTTGCTGATGTACTTATTGAAGAAGCAAGAAAAGGCAAACCCATTCTCGGCATATGTCTTGGTATGCAACTTCTTTTTGATAAGAGTTACGAATATGGCGAGCATCAGGGATTAGGGCTCATAAAAGGTGAAATTTGCCCCTTAAATGGCGATATTGATGAAAGTCTTAAAATTCCTCATATGGGTTGGAATAAACTTAAATTCGTCAAAGAAAGTCCTATTTTTAAATATATTACTGAGGGCGATTATATGTATTTCGTACATTCATATTACGGCAAAAACTGTGATGAAAGTTTACTTGCAGTAAGTGAATACGATGTAGATGTACCTGCAGTTGTTAATAATAAAAACATTTACGGTATGCAGTTTCATCCCGAAAAAAGCGGCGAAAAAGGCTTGCTTCTTTTAAAAGCATTTTCAGAGATTTAAGGAGAAAGTAAAATGGAAATTTTTCCTGCTATAGATATAAGAAAAGGTAATGTTGTAAGGCTTACTGAAGGAGATTACAACCGTATGACAGTTTACGGTTCAAGTCCTCTTGAAATGGCTGAAACATTTATAAAAAAAGGTGCTAAAAACCTTCACATGGTTGACCTTGATGGTGCAAAAGACGGTGCACCCGTTAATTTTGATGTTATTAAAAGTGTTGCAGAAACAGGCAAACTTTTCACAGAAGTCGGTGGTGGCATTAGAGACGAAAAAAGAATCGAAGATTATCTGTCTTTAGGTGTCAATCGTGTAATTCTCGGCACAGTTGCAGTACGTAACTTCAAATTTGTTGAAGATTCAGTAAAAAAATACGGTGACAAAATCGCAGTCGGTGTTGATGCACGTGACGGCAAAGTTGCAGTAAGTGGTTGGCTTGAAACAACAGAGATTGATTCGTTTGATTTCTGCAAGAAACTCCGTGATGCAGGTGTCAGAACTGTAATATATACAGATATTTCAAAAGATGGTACATTGTCAGGTACCAACCTTGAAATTTATGAAAAACTTTCAGAAATCAAAGGTCTTGATGTTATCGCTTCAGGTGGTATCACTTTTGAAGACGAAATCAAAAAACTTGCAGAGATGAATACTTACGGTGCAATCGTAGGTAAAGCAGTTTACGCAGGCAGACTTGACCTTGAAAGAGTTCTTAAAATCGCTAAGGGGGAAAATATCTGATGATTACTAAAAGAATTATCCCCTGCCTTGATGTCAGAAACGGCAGAGTTGTTAAAGGAATTAACTTTGAAGGCATTCAGGACGTTGCAGACCCGGTTGAACTTGCTCACTTTTATAATGACAGCGGTGCAGATGAACTTGTTTTTTATGATATTACAGCTTCACACGAAGGCAGAGGTTTATTTACTGACGTACTTAAGCGAGTTGCATCCGAAATCTTTATTCCCCTTACCGTTGGCGGTGGCATAAACACCGTCGATGACTTTGACAGAGTTTTGAAATGCGGTGCGGACAAAGTTTCTGTCAATTCAGGTGCTATCAATAACCCTGAACTGATTACGCAAGGTGCTAAAAAATATGGTGACCAGTGTGTTGTTCTTTCGATGGATATTAAGCGAGTTAACGGCGAATTTCACATTTTCAAAAACGGTGGACGTCTTGATACGGGAATTGACGCTATTCAGTGGGCTGTTGACGGTGAAAAACGCGGCGCTGGTGAACTTGTTGTAAACAGTATTGATACTGATGGTGTTAAACAAGGCTTTGATATTGAACTTCTTAGGGAAATTTCTTCAAGAGTTTCAATTCCCGTTATCGCTTCAGGCGGTGCAGGAAAAAAAGAAGATTTTGTGGAACTTTTTAATGCTGATTGTGCAGACGCAGGTCTTGCAGCTTCGATTTTCCACAGAAAAGAAGTTTCAATCAGGGAACTTAAACAACATCTTATAGAAAATAATATCGAAATGAGAATATAAGGAGATTAACCATGGATATTAAAGAGTTAAAATTTGATGAAAAAGGTCTTATTCCTGCAATTGTTCAGGATTTCTATTCAAAAAAAGTTCTTATGCTTGCATACATGAACGAAGAAAGCCTTAAAATCAGTATTGAAGAAGGCAAAACTTGTTTCTTCAGCAGAAGCAGACAGGAACTCTGGAGAAAAGGTGCAACTTCAGGCAACGTACAGAACATCGTTTCTATAAGAACAGACTGCGATATGGATACACTTCTTGTTGACGTAATCAAAGAAGGTCCTGCTTGCCACACAGGAAATGAAACTTGTTTCTTTAACGATATTGTTGAAGCAGATAAAGAAAATGGTTTCTCATATCAGGGACTTTATGATATGCTCGTTGGCAGAAAAGTCGAGAAAAAAGAAGGCTCATATACAACTTACCTCTTTGAAAAAGGTATTGATAAAATCCTTAAAAAAGTCGGAGAAGAATGCACCGAAGTTATTATCGGTGCTAAAGGCGGAGATAAAGCTGAAACAGTTTACGAAATTGCAGACCTTGCATATCATGTAATGGTGCTTATGATTGAAATGGGCATTACACTTGACGACGTGACAACCGAGCTTGCGAAGCGTCATATCATTGATAAAAAAATCAAACAGGAAAAAATGCAGTAAAATAACTAAAGCGGTAGGTCAGTTAAGACTTACCGCTTTTAATTTTTTAATACATAAATTATTTTCTTTTTCACACATCAGGACAACATACCATAAAATGATAATGATAAACTTATGAAAGGAGAATAATTTTGCAAAGAATGTACGATTGTCAGCAGAATAATATGCGTTATTATCGCGATAATGTTTATCGTCAACATGAAAGAAAAACTATGATGAATAAATGTTGCATTCAGCCTGATGGTGCTTTTCCTGAATGCACACCGGTTGCTATGGCATATATACCTTTTCAGAATGCAACTGAAATTTATGACGAATGCAAAGCTTTTGAAAGAGGAACAGCCTTCCCCTGCCTTGATAAACTGTTTTTAGGAGGTTGCTGCAAATGCTGAGAAATAACGACCTTTTAAAAGAACTTTCTGCAGTTCAGTTTGTTATGTGGGACCTTCATTTATATCTTGATACCCACACTTGCGACACAGACGCAATAGCACTTTATAATAAATATAAAGAAAAATACGAATTGCTTCGTGAAGAATTTGAGCAGAAATGCTGGAAACTTTCTGCTAAAGACGCACAAGGTGTTGAATGGATTAAAAACCCATGGCCATGGGAGAAAGTTGGGTGTGACTGCTAATGTTCCAATATGAAAAAAGACTTCAATTCCCCGTAAATATCAAAAACCCTAATCCGATGTTAGCTAAAATAATTATAACTCAGTATGGCGGACCTGACGGTGAACTTGGTGCTTCACTCAGATATTTAAGCCAGCGTTTTTCAATGCCTCATGCAGAACTTAAAGGATTATTGACCGACATAGGTACAGAAGAACTTGGTCACCTTGAAATGATAGGTACTATTGTTTATCAGTTGACACGCAACCTTACAATGGATGAAATCAAAAAATCAGGATTTGATGCATACTTTGTAGACCATACAACAGGCATATATCCACAGTTTGCGTCAGGATTTCCCTGGTCTGCAGCAACAATTCAGTCTACGGGCGACACAATAGCAGACTTGCATGAAGACCTTGCTGCAGAACAGAAAGCAAGAAAGACATACGATAATATCCTGCGCCTTGTTGATGACCCAGACGTAATCGAACCGATTAAATTTTTACGTGCAAGAGAAATCGTCCATTATCAGCGATTCGGTGAAGGATTAAGAATAGCAACAGACAGACTTGATAGTAAAAACTTCTACGCATTCAACCCCAGCTTTGATAAATGTAAATAAATATTTTAAGCAGATGTTTAACAGCATCTGCTTTTTAGTTGAAATGTGTTGAGTTTAATGATACAATATAACAAGAATGGAGGTTAAAACATGGGAAACGAAGAAAAACACGTACATATATTTAAAGATACTATTGTCAATCCAACTTGCCAGGAAAACGGGTACACTTTACATAAATGTGATTGCGGATATGAACATAAAGATAACTTTGTGGCAAAAGGTCAGCACGACTTTATATTGACAGAATCGGT
>JAZSFV010000174.1:0-4138 GCA_045532395.1 Acutalibacteraceae bacterium | reverse complement strand
CTGTAACTACTGCTTCATAATCGTGACCAAGAGCATCGATAACTGTTGTTTCTCTTGAAACTTCTTCGCCACATACTGTACAGTAAACTACCATATCATATGAACCGTCTTCTGTACATGTTGCTTCTGTTCTGTTTTCTTCAACTGCTTCTGCTTCGTCATGACCTGCTGCAGGAATAACGATTGTATCTCTTGAGAGTTCAACTTTGGGTTCACAGCATGTGCAGTAAACTACTGAATCGTATGAACCGTCTTCTGTACATGTAGCTTCTACTCTGTTTTCTTCAACTGCTTCTGCTGCATAGTGGCCGAGAGCTTCGATAACGAATGATTCTCTTGAAACTTCTTCGCCACATACTGTACAGTAAACTACCATATCGTATGAACCGTTTTCTATAGGAGTTGCAGGAACTTCGTTTTCTTTAACTGCTGCGCCTTCTGTGTGACCAAGTGCAGGAACTGTGATTGTATCTCTTGAAAGTTCAACTTTGGGTTCACAGCATGTGCAGTAAACTACTTTGTCATAGCTACCCTCTGTTGTACATGTTGCGTCAACTTCGTTTTCGATAACTTCTTCACCAGGTGTGTGGCCGAGAGCTTCGATAACAAATGATTCGCGTGAAACTTCTTCGCCGCAAACTGTACAGTAAACTACCATATCATATGAGCCGTTTTCTGTTGCTGTTGCATCGATTCTGTTTTCTTCAACTGCTTCAGCTTCTGTGTGACCGAGTGCATCGATTGTTGTTGTTTCTCTTGAGAGTTCTTCATTACAAAGAGTACAATATGTTACCATATCGTATGAACCAGCGTTTGTACAATCTGCTGCTACTTCGTTTTCTTTAACTGCTGTGCCTTCAACGTGAACGCAACCTGCAAATTTTGCGCCGTCAACGTTGATGGGAAGACCATAAAGTTTACCTGCTGTAGCTGATGCAGAGATTGTAGCTGCACCCTTACCAACATATGTAGCTGATCTTGTATCGAAATCAGGTGTGTCAACGCCTTCTTCAACAACGAATGTGGGATCAACCATGATTACGCCTTTACCGTCTGTGGGAGCGTCTGCTTTAACCTTAAGTTTGAAAGAAGCAAGGTCTGTTGTGTTTGTGAATACCTCTGTTGCTGTTGCGCCTGCATTTGAAGCAAGGCTTGCGAGCCATACATAACCGATTCTTACAAGACCAAACTGTGCTTTCTGTGATGCAGAGTAAAGACCTGCGTACATAGCATCCTGTGCATCTGCTGCGAGGTGAGACTGTGCTACACCTGTGAATTTTGCACCGTCTGATACGAGGAGATTTGTGAATGCATTGTCTGCTGTGCCAACAACTTCATAATAGTTCTTGTCGTATGCTACCATAATCTGAAGAGCATGAACATTATAGTTGTTCTGGAGTGCTACTGTAACAGTAACTGTGTCTCCGGGCATGGGTTTTGTGTCATCTGTCTTAAGTGTGATAACAGCGTTTTCTTCTGTCCACACTGTTGCAGATACTGCTACTGCAAATACGTTAACAATCATAAGTAACGCAAGTGCAATACTGAGAACTTTTTTTGCCATTTTGTTTACCTCCTAAAATGGTAAATTTGGTATTAATATAATGCTTTATATTTTAATTCTCTTTTCGAGAAAAACACCACTGAATTAATAATAAACTACTGTGCCTGTTACCTGGTCAATCTCACATTCGAAATTGAGATATGCATCAAGAGCGATTAAATCTTCCGCATTGACATTTCCGTCACCGGTAAGGTCTGCAGCAAGCAAGTTTTCCCGGTCTAAGGTTTTACCATATGATATATACAAATCCAATTCAATCATATCTGCATAGTCTACGTATGAATCTCCGTTTATATCACCGGTAATAATGAGATAATAAAACTCGTATATCTTATGATGTCTGAGAGCAACCATTGTGCCTGTGCCTACATATCCGTCAACATAAGGAGAAAGAACAACTTCGCCTACAGAAGCGTATACATAAGAATCAAGGTTTCCTTGTGTGTTGGGCTGGACACCTCTGATAATACCATTTTCCTTATCAATAACCACACCTGAATTTTCAACAGGAAGTAATTGGGGTTTTACACATTCAACTGTTTTGTTTGTAAAGTTGTGAACAAGAGTTTCGCACTTAACAACTTTGTCCGGTGAAAAAGGTTCTTCCATATCCGTTAATATATAATTATAGAAACGGGGATAATCTTCAGGAATTACGATACTGCCTGAATCACCGACTTTTACATCCTGCTTCGCTCTGAGCTGGAAAGTGAAACAATCCATACCGTCTTCCTGATTGTATGGTGTGACGCTTGTAGCAGAAACCGCTGCAGTCCACTGAACAAGAATGCCTGTATACTCGGTTGAAGAGTATGTAGTTGTATAAACTGTGTTGTCGGGGCTTTCGGTACATTTTGCTGAGCCACCAAGAGCTTTGAGTTCATCTGTTGCTTGTACAGAATTCTCTACCAACTCAAAGAAAGCACTGGAAAAAAGCACCGGCCAACGCATTGACGTAGCATAATAATTGTTTGCAACGTTAATTGTTACGGTAATTATGTCTCCGGCAATCACAGTGTCAGTATTTGTTTTTATTGTGACATTTGCTACTTCTCCCTCCGCTGAAACAGTGACAGCGAATACGCCGAACGCAAATACAACGGTGAGAAGAAGAGACAAGAGTCTGACTGATTTTTTCATTTGTTTCAGACCTCTCTCCCAAAAAAATGCAGATAATTACACTTTTATCTTATTCTACAATGGGATTTTACCACAAAGATTACGAGATGTAAATAGGTTTTGGTGAATTTTCTATTAATTTTTATTAAATTTCGTGATTTCGTCGAGAGTTTTATGTTAAATTAGTCAAAAGTTCACAAAATGTTTAATGAAGATAAAATTTATGAAATACTATTGCAATATTTGTCAATTTAATATATACTAATATTATTATGTGGGTCCATTATATATGGAAACGCAAGTATTGGAGGTAAATTCTCTTATGAAAAAGTGCAAAAAATTTGTTTCAGTAGTTATGGCGATTCTTATTGTGTTCGCTCTTTCATCATGTGACCTTATCCAGGACGCTGAAATTACTCCGGCGATCCCCGATGGTATTGAAGCAGGCGACATCCGCATCGGCGTTCTTTATTCCAGCGACTATGAAAAAGAAGACACAGATGCTTTTATTCAGCAGGAAGCTATCAATGCTGCCAGAGGTACTTACCCCATAGCTGATCCCATCATTAAAAATAAACTTCCCATTGACAATACAGAAAAAATCAAAAACGCAGTTATTTCATGCGTAAAAGAAAGTGGTTGTAACGTTGTTCTTTCAACAGACCCTGTTTTCACAGAGATGCTTTACGGCTTTGCAACAGGCACAATCGAAGGTGTTGAAAATCTTGAAAGTTACAAACAGATCGTTTTCGTATGCCTTGACAACACAAAGAAATATGAAAATACAGAAAACTTCCACTGCTTCTATCCTAACTACGAGCAGGCATACTGCCTTGCAGGTATTACTGCAGCATCAAAAGGCGATTCAAACATCAAGTTCACATCTGACAACGAAGCTTACCTTAAAGCATTTGAACTCGGTGCAAAAGCTGTTAATCCCGATGCAAAAATTATAAACGGTGCTGAAGTTGAAACATATGGTACTGTTGATACAAACTGGCACATTTATTACCAGGCTCTTATCGAGAACATCACACTCGGTAAATTCAGCGAAATGGGCAACTACTTTGCAGGTGTTGAAACCGGTTTCTGTTCATTCACACCCGCTGAAGATTATGCATCAAAGGACCTTAATGCTAAATTGGCAGAGGCTAAAGCACATCTCACAGACGGAACATGGGATTTGACAAAAGCTGAAACAATCAAATTCTGATAAACATCAACCGAGCTGCCGTTACAAACGGCAGCTTCTTTTTTGCAATAAATAATATTATGCTATATATATGGTATGAAGAAGAAACCCCCGATTGCAATTTGAACCGCCCCAAATTGTGCGGACAGTACAAAAGCCCCTCTATGGTAGGCAATATTAAATTTCAAGCAACATACTGACTTCGTTTTTCAAGCGGAGTCAGTTTTGTTTTTAGTTGTAATCGTTCATTGTTGTAAAAATGG
>JAZSFV010000021.1:0-3450 GCA_045532395.1 Acutalibacteraceae bacterium | reverse complement strand
AAAACCCACCATACAGGCGAAGTTGTTGATGAAAATAATAAGGTTATATAAATGCAGAATGCAGAATTTCAGGTCTGCGACGCTGATTTTTTGGGTGTGGGCTTTGCCCACCATAAACTCTGCACTATGCACTTTGCATTCAGATGGGGTATGGCAAACAGAGCGCCTTCCCTGCACAGTATATTTTAAATCATGGAGGTGTCTCTATGGATAAATATTTTCATTCCGTACGCCTTGACACAACAAAATGTGTAGGCTGTATGAATTGCATAAAAAGATGTCCTACTGAAGCAATACGCGTAAGAAAAGGTAAGGCAAAAATGATTCATGAACGTTGCATTGACTGTGGCGAATGTATCAGAGTATGCCCTCACCATGCAAAATATGCTGAGCGCGAATCGCTTACAAGCATAGTAGGCTATAAATACAGAATTGCACTTCCTGCACCTGCTCTTTACGGGCAGTTTGCAAACCTTGACGATATAAACATTATTCTCAATGTCCTTAAGAGAATGGGCTTTGACGAGGTTGCGGAAGTGTCAAAGGGCGCAGAGCTTGTTTCTCACGCCACAAGAAAACTGATGGCTCAGGGTGCTTTCAGAAAGCCTGTGATTTCATCGGCTTGCCCCGCTGTGTGCAGGCTTATCAGAATTTCTTTCCCCGAACTTATCCCTAACGTTGTAAACCTTAATGCGCCTTTTGAAGAAGCGGCAAAAATGGCAAGGGAAAAGGCGATGAAAGAGCATAACCTTTCTTCTGAAGATATCGGTGTTTTCTTCGTCACCCCATGCCCTGCAAAAATCACAGCCATCAAGCAACCGCTTTTTGACGAAAAATCAAACCTTGACGGTGCCGTTGCAATCAGCGACATCTACCCCGTAATGCTCCAGCAGATGAAGAAAGTTACTGAAATTGAAAACATTCAGCATTCAGGCAGAATCGGTGTGGGCTGGGCAGTAAGCGGTGGTGAAGCGTCTGCACTTCTTTTAGACAACAGTCTCCATGTTGACGGCATTGAAAACGTTATAAAAATTCTTGAAGAAATCGAAGACGACAAGCTTAATAACGTTGATTTTATTGAGCTTAATGCTTGCACGGAGGGTTGCGTAGGTGGTTGTCTGACTGCCGAAAACCCGTATATTGCAAAAAACCGTCTTCAGTCTCTTAAAAAATATCTCCCCGTTGCATGTAACAGAATAGGTGAAGATAATGTGCCTGAGAGTATGTTCTGGGCAAAACCCCTTGAAGAGCTTCCCGTAATGCGTCTTTCAGGCAACATCGTTGATGCTATGCGTATGATGACGGAAATCAACGAAATCCAGAAACGTCTTCCAAATCTGGACTGTGGCACTTGCGGTGCGCCCTCATGCAGAGCTTTGGCGGAAGATATCGTAAAAGGCTACGCAAATATAAACGACTGCATCTTTATGCTTCGTAAACAACTTGACGACAGCGAAATGGAAAACCTTATTCCCGCACCTTACAGAGAAGATAAATAATTATGAATGAGTTAAGTAATTTGTTTTTAAATGCGGTTTCAGGCAGTGTTATAGAGCTTGAAAGCGGTAAAATCTATCACGTAAAACCTGAAGATTCTTTTGTGAAAATGGGCTATTTCTGCTCAAATACTGCCAAAAAGCACGAAAACCCCATAGGTGTCCGCTACAGTGCAATTTTCCTTAAGGATAAAAAGGATATCACCATAAAAGGTAACGGTGCCACAATCCTTGTCCATGGCAAAATGACACCCATGCTCTTTGACAGATGCGAAAATATAACTGTCGAAAACCTGATAATTGACTATTTCTGCCCCACCATGACGGAGTTTAAAATCCTTAAAAGCAACAATGGCGTTGCAGAAATTGAAATCAATAAAGACTGCCGTTTCAGAGTTAAAAACAACGAAGTTATCTGGCTTGGCGAAGACGATGAAAACGGCATTCCCTATTGGGAAAGCAAGGCTTATGTAAGAGGCAGATATGTTAAAATTTTTAACCCCGAAACAAACCTTGCAAAAGATTTTCCAAGGGAAAACCTTGAGTTTGACAAGGTCACCGTCATCGGCGAAAACCGTCTGCGTGTGACTTTTAAAAATAAAAATGCAGATTTTCCCCAGGGCAGTATTGTTCAGACGAGAAGCATCGTCCGTGACCAGACAGGCAGTTTCTTTGAACGTTCAAAAAATCTTACGTTTAAAAATCTCCGCATGAAGTTCATGCATGGTCTCGGCATCGTTTCCCAGTTTTGCGAAAACGTAAGCTTTCTTGATTGCGATTTCACTCCCGCAAGCCACAGAACAACCGCCTCAACTGCCGATTTCTTTCAGTTTTCAGGCTGTAAAGGCAAGCTTACTTTAGATAATATCAAGGCATGGGGTGCTCATGATGACTATGTGAATGTCCACGGCACACACCTGAGAATCATCAAAAAGAATGAAAAGAAAAGAACAATCGTTGTCCGTTTCATGCACCCTGAAACGTGGGGATTTCAGGCGTTTGAGAAAGGGGACAATCTTGAATTCATCAAGTGGGACACATTGAAACCTTTCGGCGAAACGGAAGTTCTTGACTACGAAAAAATTAACGATACAGATATAAAACTTTACCTTACAAACCTTGTTCCGAACATCGAAAAAGGCAAGGACGTTGTTGAAAACGCAACCTGGACACCTGATTTGTATGTAAGAAACTGCAGTTTCGGCACAACATCAGGCAGGGGAATTCTGTGCACAACACGTGGCGAGGTTGTAATCGAAAATAATACTTTCCACAGCCTTTTCGGACCTGCGCTTCTCATTGAAGACGACTGCAATTTCTGGTTTGAATCAGGCTATACAAAGAAAATAATTTTCAGAAATAATACGGTAACACGTTGCGACCATGCACCTATGTGGGACGGTGCTCCCGCAATCCGTTATTCTCCGAAAGTTATGGACGAAAGTTCAGACCATTTTGTCCACGGTGAACTCGTCCTTACAGGCAATACGTTCAGAGAACCTTGTTCTGATAAACACAGAATCTACCTTACATACCTTGAAAAAGCCGAAATTTCAGACAACATTTTCGACGCCCCCTATGAAATAAAAACCCACCATACAGGCGAAGTTGTTGATGAAAATAATAAGGTTATATAAATGCAGAATGCAGAATTTCAGGTCTGCGACGCTGATTTTTTGGGTGTGGGCTTTGCCCGCCATAAACTCTGCACTATGCACTTTGCACTTTGCATTCAAATTATAATTTAGTGCAGAATGCAGAATGCAAAACGCAGAATTTCGGGTCTGCGACGCTATTATGTTTGGGTGTGGGCTTTGCCCACCATAAACTCTGCACTCTGAACTTTGGGTTCAAATTATAATTTAGTGCAGAATGCAGAATGCAAAATGCAGAATTTCAGGTCTGCGACGCTGATTTTTTGGGTGTGGGCTTTGCCCACCATAAACTTTGCACT
>JAZSFV010000240.1:0-2728 GCA_045532395.1 Acutalibacteraceae bacterium | reverse complement strand
GAGACACCTCCATGATTTAAAATATACTGTGCAGGGAAGGCGCTCTGTTTGCCATACCCCATCTGAATGCAAAGTGCATAGTGCAGAGTGCAGAGTTTATGGTGGGCAAAGCCCACACTCAAAAAATCAGCGTCGCAGACCCGAAATTCTGCATTCTGCATTCTGAATTCTGCACTAAATTATGATTTGAATGCAAGGTGCATAGTGCACAGTGCAAAATTGCGGGTGGGCAAAGCCCACACTCAAAAAATCAGCGTCGCAGACCTGAAATTCTGCATTCTGCATTTTCAAAAATTATTTCACAAGGAATTTAAGTGTGATTTTTGTGCCGACACCAACCTGAGTTTCGATAAGCATGTCGTCGGCATATTTTTTGATATTGGGAAGACCCATACCTGCACCGAAACCAAGCTGTCTTACATTATCGGGGGCGGTCGAGAAGCCCTCCTGCATAGCAAGGTCAACGTCGGGGATACCGGGGCCTTTATCGTCAAGGATAACGGTAATTGATTCGGGGGAAATATCGCATGTGATAACACCGCCGTCAGCATGGATTACCATGTTTATTTCGCCCTCATAGACTGCGATTGCAACGTTTCTTATCAAAGATGCATCGAAGCCTAAATCCTTGAGAGTGCGTTTGATTTTGCCTGATGCTTCACCTGCGCAGGTGAAGTCGTTTTTCAGGACGTCGTATTTAAAATTCAATTCACCCATTATCTTCCGCTGCCTCCGCGCAAACCTGCTTCGTAGAGTTTACCGCAGGCAGTAAACATTTCCATATCTGTGCCGATTAAGGGAATGTCTCTTTCCTGAGCTAAATCTATCATGGAAATATCAGGCTTTTTGCCTCTTACGAAGACGATGCATTTCATGTCCATCATCTCTGCAGTGCGCACAACCTGAGGGTTTACAAGACCTGTGAGCAGAACTGCCTGCTCTTTTACAAAAGCTAAAACATCGCTCATCATGTCGCTTCCGCAAGCGGTGAAAACTTCCCTTTCAAGGAAATCTTCGCCGTAAATTACTCTGCCTTCTAAAATTTCTGTCAGTTCTTTAACTTTCATCTGTTGCTTTTCCTTTCAAACAGTGTAGAATATGCCAATTAAATTCTATCACATCAAATTTAAAAATTCAACAGTAAGAAAAAAATACATATAATAAATTAGGTGATGGTATGTTCAGACGGAAGAAACGTTTCAGGCGGATGAAAAGATATCGGTCTAAATTAGAAAAAAAGATATGTTTTACTGCTTTGTGCATTCTGATTATTATAACGATTTTTGCGCTTCTTGTGGACGCAAAGTCGTCTCAGGTGCTTTACGCAATGGCCATAGACAAAGCAAAGAATGTGGCAATTCAGGCAATAAACGATTCTGTCGGTCAGGTAATCAATTCGGAAAATGAGATTTTCGACAACCTTGTAAACTACAGATACGATTCCCAAGGCAACATAATTTCCATCGACACAAACACAGACTTTACAAACTCTATTGAGGGCGACATTCTCGACGGAGTTATCAAAAAAATTGACGCATCATCACGTTGCCCCGTAAAAGTGCCTTTGGGGACGCTTACATCAAGCGATTTATTTATAGGCAGAGGTCCGTCCATTACATTTTACATAAGCCTTTCGGGCAACGCACGAAGCGGAATTGAAAACATTTTTGAAAGCACGGGAATAAACCAGTCAAGGCATCAGATTCAGATTAAAATTGAAGCAGATCTGAATATTATCATGTCAGGCAAAAAGATGACCGCATCAGTTGAAAACACAATTGTTATAGGCGAAACTATTATTGTGGGCAGAATCCCCGAATCGTATGTAAGGCAGCCGGGATAAATGCACTCTGCATTAAAAAATTCACCTCACTTTCAACCATTATCGGATTTGGTATTGTTTTTTTGAGCGATAGTGTTATAATTAGTTAGAAAGAGTTTTTAAACCTGAGGTGTTTTATTTTGAACAGAAAGAAAATTTTTATAATTATCATTGCGGCAGTTGTGGTGATAGGCTCTGTGGTGGGCGGAATACTTATTTCAAAGGCGGTTGAAGATGCAAAGAAAAACCCCTTTGTGAACATCTGGCACTCCCAGGACGGGACGGCTGACATACAGTTTATGGAAGACGGCACTGCAAAGGTTACATACAGAAACGTGAAAATCCCCGTGCTCAACATAAACTACAGCGGCACAACAACCGCAACCTACGCTTACGACAGCAAGCTGGGGCA
This sequence comes from Acutalibacteraceae bacterium, assembly GCA_045532395.1. GTDB lineage: Bacteria > Bacillota > Clostridia > Oscillospirales > Acutalibacteraceae > SIG575. The sequence goes on along the minus strand of JAZSFV010000240.1, from coordinate 494 downwards.
GATTTCTTTATCAGTTAAAATTTATTCAAAAGAAATCACAATGCATTACACATATTCCATTGAAGATTATGTACTGACGCTTACTGATACAGCAACGCAGAAAGCCCAGCAATTCAACGCCCAGATAATACCTGATTAAAAAATGACGTGCAGATATTTTAAAAGTATCTGCACGTTTTTATTATGCTTTTAAAAATTTTGTTTTGTATTAATCATTAAAAATCTGTCAATAATATTCCCGCAAGGAAGTGATATTAATGGCAGAAATTATTTTAAAAAACGTAAAGAAAATTTACGACAAAAGTTACACTGCAGTACATGATTTTTCACTTAAAATCAAGGATAAGGAGTTTGTGATTCTTGTAGGTCCTTCAGGTTGCGGAAAAAGCACAACACTCCGTATGATTGCAGGGCTTGAAGACATTTCTTCGGGAGAGCTGTATATCGGAGACAAGCTTGTGTACGATTTACCACCTTAAGACCGCGACATTGCT